>NZ_JBWZON010000001.1:2320600-2497592 GCF_056726185.1 Candidatus Nitrososphaera sp. 86-2 | reverse complement strand
CGCTATGAACGGTGTGATAAAGCTGGCAGCATATTCCGTGTAGTACAACATTGCCATCAGCGGGTTCCTCTTCCAGAAGAAGGTGCTCACGTAAAAGTTGGTTCGCAGGTACCCCTTCTTCCACCTCTCCTGCTGGCGCGTGAATTTGCGGAACGTTTCAGGAACGTCCGTGTATGCCACGGCTGAAGCTATGTAGACGGCGTCCGACCGGGTCAATGCGTGAGCGGTAAGTATCCTGTCTTCCGCGTCGTCGTACTGGCTTGCATCAATCAAGATTTTTTCTGCGAGTTTTGATTTGCCGGACAAACTCTCGCTCAACCCGACCTTGCCGTACGTCGGCGCGATGATGAACGACGTGAGCTCCCTGTCGTCGCTGCAGTCTACGTTTGACTTCATCCAGTACGGCATGAACTTTTCTATGTGCGAGCGGCGGTAGCATGCAAGACACCCCGAGCAGCAGGTCACGCTGCCAAACGAGCTTTCGCAGCATTTCTGGATATTAAACGCAAAGTCGTACCACGTGTCCTGGCACCTGGTGAGCAGGTTCTTGTTCGCGTTAAGCACCTTGACATGGCCTACTGCGGCGCCTATCTTGGGGTTTGACTCAAACGCCTTGACAAACTCTTCTATTGCGCGGGGATCGATGATGCTGTCCGAGTCTACAAGTACCACGTATTCACCCGTACATTTTAAAAAGCCTGTTCCGACCGCTTTTCTCTTGCCTTGATTCCTTTTGTTGATTACGATAAGTCTTTTGTACTTTCTGGAAAGGTCAATCAGCGTTTCCATTGTGGCGTCTTTTGAGCCATCGTTTACCGCTATAACCTCGATATTCTTGTAGGTAGAAGCAAAGATCCCATCAATCACTGACTCTATCAGCTTGGCCTGATTGTAGATTGGAATGATTATCGAGACTTTTGGGTTGCATTTGATCTCTGGTACCTTATGAGCGGGGTTCGTGTACCAAATCCATGCGATCAGGGTAATCACAAGGGTATGAATTGGCAGTATCAGTGACGCCATCATTATCATATCGTTCGTTTCAATGCTGAAGGTTATGATATGCCACATTATGACAGCGACTATTGATAGAGTAGCCGCCCTGATTATCCATCCCAGCTTTCTGATCTTAATCCTGCCGCTGGCTGACAGCTGCTGCTTGCTGACATTGTCCACTTCATCGATAAGCGCCTTTGCATTGCCTGTAACTTCCGTAGCGGTCAATACTCTCTCCTCTTACCCCGGGATGCAGCCCCAAGGCTCAAAGTACTGACGACGTTGGCCTTGCCTCTTGCCATGATTTCAGCAGACGATATACCCAGTAGCGCCGGTTTCATGATGCATCATCCGTCCATGCGCGCCTAGTTTGTCTGCGATAATGCTGGGACCGTTTTTGTGGATGTGGTTGCGTATTTCAAATGAGATCGGTATTCGCTATCGACTCTTTTTGCAGCCTCTATTATCGAAGAGTCAAGCAGGTTCTTTGACAAGTTGAGGAACATCTGGCTGTCCTTTGGCAGACAGTGGCCGCCGATTCCTTCTCGGGGCTCCAGCACCTCGATGTTCCACTTTGTGTTTATTGCCCCTCTCAGCTCCTGGAACTCTATGCCGGACCTGTCGCAGAACATGCGCAGCTCCTCTGCAAAAGCTATCTCCATGAAGCGATAGCTGTTCTCCACTATCTTGCAAAGTTCAGCGACTTCGACCGACTCTACAGGGTGGAGCGGTATGTCCAAGAGATTGCCGTAAAAGTGCTTTGCCGCATCTATGCAGCATTCCCTACATCCACCAATGACTCTGGTCTGGCGCACGCCGTGGTCGTGCTTTTCGTTTATGTAGAACCTGTGCGGAACGTGCACCACGTGAAGGCGGTGACCAAGGATTTCCTGCACCTTCTTTGAAGTCCCCCTCGTAATGGTGCTGTCTATACCAACAAGCGCGCCCTGCTTGCCCTCGTACGAAAGCTGCCTTGCTATCTCAAACAATCCATCAAGGTACGGCTGGAACATGTCTTCCGGCCTGTGGGTTGAGATACAGATGATGTAATAGTCATAGCCGGCAAAGTTGGTTGCCTTCTTTCTGATGACCTGGTCATTGATTGCGCGCTGAACCGCTTTTCCGCTGATGTCATACCCGTCGACCGTCAATCCCTTCATTGTCATATACTCTGCGTTGCTGTAGCCTATCTGACCGAGACCAATGACCAAAACCTTGTTGTTATTATGATTCATCTTGATGCAAGCTATTCAAATTACTAAAAGCAATTATGCAATCTCGATAGGTTGCAATATAATAGAGTATTACTCTGTTTTTAGAGATTTACATAAACTATGTCGACTAAGGGAGACTATATACCACAGCAATATTGCCACTACTGTCCCCGGGCAGCTAACACTCACATAGATCTAGTTTCATGCAAGACGAGGTGCGGCGACGGCACATCGGATTTTTGCAACATCGTAATCGAGTATCAGCAAGGCTCCAAGGTAGCGCTGCGCACCGACTTCCACATGATCTCGGCCTGCCCAAAGGGCATGTCATGGCCGTGGATCATGTGGCCCATGAACTGCTCCCGGCCTTCAAGCAGAATATCACAGTAGCGGCATTTTGCGGACAGCAGGACCTGCATCGTCAGCGCGTCCCCCACCTATTGTTCTTGATGTGCAAAAGCGCCGGTACAAGCATCCACGATACCACGAACTGGCTCAGCATGCTCATCAGCACGTTGTACTTCCAGTTCCGGGTAGCCGGGTCTCTCATGCGGTAATCCGTTCCAAGAAGGAACCCCTTGAACATGAGGAGCGAGACGAAGGTGAATGGCAGCCAGTAGTGTCCCAATACAAGCGGCTGGTACAGGGTCACGCCAAGCGCTATGAACGGTGTGATAAAGCTGGCAGCATATTCCGTGTAGTACAACATTGCCATCAGCGGGTTCCTCTTCCAGAAGAAGGTGCTCACGTAAAAGTTGGTTCGCAGGTACCCCTTCTTCCACCTCTCCTGCTGGCGCGTGAATTTGCGGAACGTTTCAGGAACGTCCGTGTATGCCACGGCTGAAGCTATGTAGACGGCGTCCGACCGGGTCAATGCGTGAGCGGTAAGTATCCTGTCTTCCGCGTCGTCGTACTGGCTTGCATCAATCAAGATTTTTTCTGCGAGTTTTGATTTGCCGGACAAACTCTCGCTCAACCCGACCTTGCCGTACGTCGGCGCGATGATGAACGACGTGAGCTCCCTGTCGTCGCTGCAGTCTACGTTTGACTTCATCCAGTACGGCATGAACTTTTCTATGTGCGAGCGGCGGTAGCATGCAAGACACCCCGAGCAGCAGGTCACGCTGCCAAACGAGCTTTCGCAGCATTTCTGGATATTAAACGCAAAGTCGTACCACGTGTCCTGGCACCTGGTGAGCAGGTTCTTGTTCGCGTTAAGCACCTTGACATGGCCTACTGCGGCGCCTATCTTGGGGTTTGACTCAAACGCCTTGACAAACGCCTCCACCGCGTGGGGGTCTATGATGCTGTCCGAGTCCACCAAGATTACATAGTCGCCGGTTGCTTTCAGAAAGCCCGAGCCCACTGCCTTTCTTTTGCCCTGGTTTTTCTTGTCTATCACTATCAGCCTTTCGTGCCTCTTGGCCAGCCTTACGAGGGCCGCCTTTGTTTCGTCCCGAGAACCATCGTTGACGGTGATCACCTCGATGTTCTTGTAAGTCGACGCAAAGATCCCGTCGATGACCTGCTCTATCAGCGTCGCCTGATTGTAGACAGGTATGATTATGGTTACCTTGGGGTTTGTCTCCAGCTTGGAGATCTTGGCCGCAGGGTCTTTGTACCATATCCAGCCGATGACGGTTATCGCTAGCGTATGTATGGGCAGTATGAGCGACATTATCATGATAATGTCGAGGGTTTCCAAGCTATAGCTCAGGATATACCAGATTATGACAGAAATTATCGACAGGGTTGCTATTCTGACCAACCATGCTTTTCTGGGCACCTTGATTCTGCCGCTTTTGGACAACTGCTGCCTGCTGCGGGTCGCGATTTGCTCTATTGGGGGCACCGCGCTGACCTCGCTCATGGCGCCTGACCCTCTTGGCCGGTGAGATTTTTGCCCACAAGGTCCGACGCGTCGACTATGCGGACTTTGCCGGACGTAGCGGACTTTAACTCTGAAATGAACTGGTGGATATCGCTCGGCTGTATCGAATTGTCAAACTCCAGCATTGCTGGCGTGCCGGCGGCAGAGAGACTGTTGAAAAGCTCCTGCGAAGCCTTTGGGTTTTCGATGCGCGTCAGCGGATACCTGACGAACTGGCCGTTTTCGTACCTGTTGTAGTGATCGGCGTAGGAAAAGTCAACAAGAATGCCGGACCGTTCGAGTAGTGAATAGATGTTTGCGTCGGTCAAGGAATTTGGCGCGCGGAATATCTTGGATTCCACCCCTCCAGCGTGATCGACGGCGCTCTTGCCATCCTGCACCTCCTTCAAGGCGACCGTGTAGTCCTTTATGGACGTGAGATTTGCGTAGCTAAAAGTTTGGCTCCCCACATCCACAGAGCCCAGCTTTGAAAAGCTGCTGGCGCATTCAGAGTGCGCTTGCGCGACCTTGCCGCTTACAAAGACCACGGCCTTGACTTGGTCAGAATCCAGTATGCCTGCAAGGTCATTGCACCATTTGGGGATGTTGCCATCGTCGTTCGTTACGACGAACGAAAGGACGACCGGTGTGGGATCTTTTTTTTCTGTATAGGAGGGTATGATGAGTATTATGCCCACCGCCACCACTATGCTAGTAGCCAAGGCCCCCATCGGCGCTAGTTTCATTCTTGGATCGTCCTTTCTGGTGTCAATGCAGCTGCTGCATGGACGGGACTTTGCCACTGCTTGAAGGCACAGAGCAGCCAATGTGCGACCGGTATTCATCGTCTACCTTCTTTGCCGCGTCGATTATGCTTGTCTCAAGTAGGTTCTTTGACAAGTTGAGGAACATTTGACTATCCTTTGGAAGGCAGTGGCCGCCGATTCCTTCCCTTGGTTCGAGTACTTTGATGTTCCACTTTGTATTTATCGCGCTACGGAGGTCGGCAAAGTCGATGCCCGACCTGTCGCAGAACATCTTTAATTCTTCTGCAAAAGCTATCTCCATGAAGCGATAGCTGTTTTCAACAATCTTGCATAGCTCGGCTACTTCTACAGACTCTACTTGATGCAGTGAAATGTTTAGCATGTCGCCATAGAACTGGCGTGCCTTGTCGATGCAACAGGGTTCGCAGCCGCCGATGACACGCGTCTGGTTAACCCCATGGTCGTGCTTTTCAGGTCCATAGAACCTGTGGGGCACGTGCACCACGTGCATCTTGTGGCGCAACATCTCTAGGACTTTTTCAGACGTGCCTCTTGTAATGGTGCTGTCAATCCCCACAAGCGCGCCCTGCTTGCCCTCGTACGAAAGCTGCCTTGCTATCTCAAACAATCCATCAAGGTACGGCTGGAACATGTCTTCCGGCCTGTGGGTTGAGATACAGATGATGTAATAGTCATAGCCGGCAAAGTTGGTTGCCTTCTTTCTGATGACCTGATCGTCCAGCGCGCGTTGGATGGCCGCTTCACTGATGTCATAGCCGTCGACCGTCAATCCCTTCATTGTCATATACTCTGCGTTGCTGTAGCCTATCTGACCGAGACCAATAACTAGAACTTTTTTACTGTTCATCTGGAGTCAACCTATCCAGAAAATTAAAAGCCATTATGCAGAACTGCTTTAGTTGATTGATACGAAGTCTTGCTCTAGTCCAGAAAACTATAGGATGCAGGGCTTTTGCTTGTATGGAAAAAAGCGAAAAGAAACCGCGGCAGGACGCTGCGTAAGTATGAAGTATGTGTGTATATGGTCGTACGCCACTATTCTTTTAAACCGCAAAGGACACCTTGTTTCCATCTTGATTCCAATAAACAGGCCGCAGCTAGGAGAGGAGGAAAAACGCGAGGTGATGAGCGTGATGGAGGAAAACGCTCTTACAAGCGCCGCGGCGGACGGCGGAAAACGCGTCCGCGATTTTGAGTCTCTCATGAAAGAGTACCTCGGCTGCAAACACGTCATAGCGGTCAACTCGGGCACCGCGGCGCTGCATGCGGCGCTTCTTGCGGCAGGCATCGGCCCGGGCGACGAGGTGCTCGTCCCGTCGTTCACGTTTGTCGCAACCGCAAACGCTGTCGTCGCCTCTGGCGCAAAGCCGGTGTTCGTTGACATTGAAAAGCGCGACTACACCATCGACGTTTCCGACGCAAAAAACAAGGTGACGAAAAAGACCAAGGCGGTCATACCCGTCCACCTGTACGGCCACCCGTGCGACATGGACGCGCTGGACGAGCTTGCGCAGAAACGCTCGCTTGCAGTCATCGAGGACGCGTGCCAGTCGCTTGGCTCTACCTACAAAAAGAGGCAGACAGGCACCTTTGGCGAAATGGGGTGCTTTAGCATGTACGCAAGCAAGGTGCTGACCTCCGGCGAGGGCGGCGCAATAACCACGGACGACTCGCGCCTTGCAGACAAGCTAAAGATGATACGAAACCACGGCATGGTCAAAGGCTATGACACGCGCATCTTGGGCCTGAACCTGCGCCTGCCAGAGCTTGCGGCAGCGATAGCAAAGGTGCAGATGGCAAAGCTTCCTGCAATGCTTGCCGCAAGGAGAAAGAACGCGCAACTGCTGTCAGAGCTCTTGCAGGGCGCAAAGGACGTTTCATTGCCGCAGGAAAGCGACGACAAGATATTCAACTGGTATCTCTACACGGTCTGCTTTGCAAAGGGTGCAGCGCGGGACGAGATGATGGCAAGGCTGCAGAAGGAAGGGATCGGCGCGACCGCCTACTACAACCCGCCGGTGCATAAGACGCCCTACTACAGCGGCAACTTTGCCGCAAAACTGCCGGCCACGGATTGGTGCGCCAAGCGCGTGCTTTCGCTCCCGGTCCACCCCGGCGTGCAGGAGGAAGACATCAGGCGCACGGCGGCAGGGATGATGCTTGCCCTGCCCTCATTGTCATGATTTCAATGTGAGGGAAAGAGGTAATTATCGCAACTTGTAAGATCATATCATAAAAATCGTATATTATGATATTATCATGATTTCGATGACTTTTTATAGCATTCTCATCACAAGTAGAGGCTGGAAATGCCGATTGACACTGGAGATACTACATGGATGCTCATCTCTACAGGTCTCGTCATGTTGATGACGCCTGCGCTTGGCTTTTTTGAAGCTGGCCTCATACGCAGCAAGAACGCGCTGTCCATCCTCATGCAGACCTTCTCCGGCCTTGCCATCCTTTCCACGCTCTGGTTCGTCTTGGGGTTCACGCTGGTGTTCTCCCCTTCCCAGAACGGGTGGATAGGCGGCCTCGACTGGCTGTTCTTCAACAACGTGCCATTCAAAGACAGCGTCGACTATGCGCCCACGATACCGGGAGTCACGTTTGGCTCGTACCAGATGATGTTTGCAGTCATCACGCCGCTGCTCATAACGGGGGCGTTTGCAGAGAGGCTAAAGTGGAGCTCGTTTTTCGTTTTCATAATCGCGTGGAGCATATTCATCTACTACCCGCTTGCCCACTGGATCTGGGGCAGAGGCTGGCTTGCAGATCTGGGCGTGTTTGACTTTGCCGGCGGTATTGTCATCCACACGAGCGCGGGCATGGCCTCCCTTGCGGCCGCGCTCGTGCTTGGCCGCAGAAAGAACTTTGGGCCGGACATCATGGTCCCGCACAACATCCCCCTTGCAGTCATCGGTGCCGCGATGTTGTGGATAGGCTGGTTCGGCTTTAACGCGGGGAGCGCCCTTGCGTCAGGCGCGCTTGCCGCAAACACGCTCCTTGTAACCCACATTGCCTCTGCGACTTCTGCGATGGTGTGGATATTCCTTTCGTGGAAGAGGTCGGGCAAGCCGTCGACTACTGCCGTAATCAATGGCGCCATTGCCGGCCTTGCCGGCGTGACTCCTGCCGCCGGCTTTATCGATCCGCAGAGTTCCTTCGTGCTTGGCATCGTGCTTGGCTTTGCGTCCTACTATGCCATCCTGCTCCTCAAGGAGCACTGGAAGATAGACGACGCGCTGGACGTCAGCTCGGTGCACGGAGTCACAGGCATCGTCGGCTCGCTTGCGATAGGCATACTTGCGACGCAGGTGGTAAACCCAGCAGGTCCAAACGGGCTCCTCTTTGGCAACCCAATGCAGTTTGCCATACAGGCGCTCGGGGTAGGAATCGCCGGCGCGCTTGGCTTTGGAGGCACGGTCGTCATCATGAAGATAATAGACAAGACCATCGGCCTCAAGGTCAAGGAAGAGGAAGAGGATATCGGCCTCGACATTACGCAGCACGCAGAGAGGGCCTACGTCACGTAGGTTCTCTCTTCACTCCTTTTTTTCCAAACTTTTTTATCTTTAAAACGCCGATTTTGTTCTGCATACATTGAGGCTCATCATATACACAGGCAAGGGAGGCACTGGCAAGACCGTGACTTCATGCGCCACGGCATTGAAACTGGCCAAGCGCGGGCACAGGACCCTGGTCCTGTCGGCAGACCCGGCGCACACGCTTGCAGACGCATTCATGATGCCGGAAGTGAGCTATGAAGCGATAAAGATAGCAGAGAACCTGGTGGCGCAGCAGATAGACCCCGTGACAGAGATGAGCAAGCAGTACAACACGATACTTTCGTACATGGCCTCCGTGTTTTCCGCAAAGGGCATCGACGAGACGCTTGCGTACGAGATAGCGATGCTTCCCGGCATGACGCAGCTTTTTTCATTGCTAAAGATAGAGGAGGTTTCAAAGACGGGCGAGTTTGACGCAGTGGTGCTTGACATGCCGGCGTCCGGCGAGGCGCTGCGCTATTTGTATTTCCCAAAGCTGGTAGGGAGCATCGGCCGCAAGCTGACAGGGCTTGCCGGACTATTCTCAGGGTTTGCCAAGGTGTTCCAGCCGCTTGCAAAGATCCCGGCGCCCTCAAGGAGCGTCATCAAGAGCGAGATGGACCTGATTGACAGGCTCGACGCACTTTCCGACATCATCAAGGACAACGACTCCACGAGCGTGCGCCTTGTGGCAAACCCGGACACGTTCAGCATCGAAAACGCCAAGCGCGCCCTGATGTCGGCAAGCCTGTACGGGATAAATGTGGACATGGCGATAATCAACAAGATAATGGCCAGCTCTTCCGACGCGTATTACGAAAAGTGGGCCAGCTTCCAGCACGGCAAGGTCGAGGAGGCCAAGGCCAACTTTTATCCGCTGCCGGTAAAGGAGGTGCAGCTGTACGCGACGGAACTCCGGGGGATAGAGATGCTAGAAAGGCACGGCGACTTGCTGTTCGGTGGCGAGGACCCCGCACGGGTGTTCTACAGGGGCCAGCCGTACGTGTTTGAAAAGCAAGATGCCATGATACGCATGACAGTGCAGGTGCCCTTTTCAGAGAAGGACGACTTTACAATCGAGCGGTACGGCGACTCGCTCACGGTGAGCGTCAGGACTGCCGCAGGCAAGATCGTCAACATCGTGCCCCTGCCTCTGGCAACCGCCGGCATGAAGCTAGCCAAGGCAAAACTGGAGGACAGGCAGCTTTTGGTGCTGTTTGAAAAGTAGTAGTAGCAGCAAGATGTTTTTGTACACTACCCTTCGTACAGAGGATTTTTTTGACTATGGATCGGAGCTGCGAACTAGGGTCTGTACCCGCAAACAGTTTATATAATATTTGAAACCCTCACTCTTGCAGAGTAAAAATGCCGATAGATCCAGACTTTCCGCGGAATCATCAAGTGATTGGAAGGATTAACCACTCTGACGGCGAGCACTTCCACTTCTTCTGGGGCCCAGGCAAGGTAGCCGAGGCCGCCGAGAACGAGGAGGTCAAGCACGCCTACGAGTCGCACGGCGAGGAGCTGGTCCCGCTGGGCGTGAGTGGCACAATGGTCGCCATAGACTGGGACTCTTGCGTCGCAGACGGCGCCTGCATAGAGGCTTGCCCGGTCCAGGTGTACCAGTGGTACAGGACAGAGCAAGACATCCCGGCAAAAGATGCTATCACACAGACCTTTGCAGGGACAGGAAGCTCGGTGAAGGAAGAGCGCAAGGACTACACTGACAAGGCAGACCCGATAAGGGAGCACGACTGCATCTGGTGCATGGCGTGCGTTTCAGTGTGCCCGCCTCAGGCAGTAAAGGTAGACCAGAGCAACCTGGAATTCCACGAAAAGGCTGCAGGCACCTTCAACGAAGCGCTGTCAAAGAGCTCTCAGGCTCCGCCGCACGCGCACTAGCCTTTCCTTCTTTTTCCTTTCTTTCTTTCTTTTCATTTTCTTTAAGATTAAATCACGCCACGCGCGTTATTCTCGCTGTAGTTGCCCGTCCTCTCTGACTCGTACATGGGCCTCTTTATGCCAGCCGACATCCCGGCAAGGATAACGCGCTTTATCGCAGGGCAGGCCGATTTCCCGTACATAAAGCGAGAAGAGACAGTCGGCGCGTTTTTCATATTCGGCAAGGACCACGGCGTGTACGGCGACTCTGAAGTAGCGGAGGCAAGGGACCTTGCAAAAAGGACGGTGGAGCAGGCCGCAAAAGACATACGCATGTACGCGTCAATGCCAGGCAGGCTAGATTCCGCATTCACACGTGAAAACTATACAAAGCGCATGCTGCAGATTGCAGTCGACACACGTGGGCTGAAGCAGGAAGAGGTAAACGAGCGCGTGGCCGGTGACCCGACCATATTATCAGACTGCTTTGCGCAGCACGTCGCGTTTTACAGGCAGGAGTTTTATTTCGAGATTTTCGGCCCGTTGAAAAAATACCAGCTGCCGCCGTCGCTGCAAGAAAGGCTAGAGTCGAGGATGATACTGCTCGGCTACAACGCGAAAAACGCCAAGGAGCTCCCCTTTGCCAGTTCGCTAGGGGCCTTTTTTGCGTGGCTGAAATCGCACTAGAAATTCGACGTGTGGTCGATGACGCGCACCATGTGCTTGACGTCTAGCACCACCACACCTTTTGGCAGGTTTATCGCAAGCACCTGCTCTTTGGGCGGGCTGTACCGCAGGACATGCACCAGCGCGCCCTTGCCGAGCCTCCTTCCGCTCCTCTTTTCAATCACTATCTCAGGGTCGAACAGCGCGTCAAACGCGAAAAAGTAGGTGCCGCCCCACACGTTCACGGAATACTCTATTCGGTAATACGGTATCGACATCCTGGGAAACATCAGCGCGGTTGACGAGTGCACGTTTTCTTCAGCATCGTGCATCCGGCCGCCGTGGTACGCGTCGATAAAGGGCACCTTTGCATAGACGGTCGAGTTGACCGCCTTTCTAGTACACAGAGTCTCGTACCGGGCAAACTCTTCCTCAGGGAGCGTCGCCGGCCCGTACCTGGCGTCGTCGTGCATCGTCGTCCGACGGTTTACCACGAATTTTTCCCCGGCCTCAAGCAGGCGCCGCAGGTTTTCCACGAACTGGTGCTCGTTGCACTCGTATAGTGGCACTATCCGCCCACGCCCTTGACGACGTGCGTTATCGTGCTTTTAGAGCCGCAGATTGTGATGATAGGGTCCTTTGGGTACGCGTCGCCGATTTCCTCAGAGACGCTTATCGTCTCCTCGCCCCGGACGTACAGCAGGCGCTTCCAGAACTTGCCGTCAGCTACGACAGTCGCAGAATTCTGCAAAAGAAAGCCTATCTCGGAGAGGCTTGCCTCCACCCTTTCAAGCGGCACAAGAACCGAAATGGACTTGAGCATTTGTTGCGGCTGCTCATCCTTGCGCACGATATTTTGATCGCTTTACGAATATAAAAATCGGTCGAAAGACTGTGCACAAGACTGTTTTTTTCGAGTGTGCATAAATGCATAATTTGAGCACGCTTGTGCATAATTGGGAAAAGAACGGCCCATCATAGGGTCGCTGCGGCATATACACGGCAGTACGTCTTGCAACGATAAGAGAACTATTTTGGGGCGTGGCTGCTACTGCTTGATTAGCTCTCTCCCTACCCATGTGTCTGTCTCAACATCATGTACATGTCGTCGCTCGTGTAGCTGAGCCACGAGGTGTTGTACTGCTGGCGGTACGTGTTTGCGCCGTCAAATGGGTCGGCAGCATCGCGGTCAAGCATCACTGCCGCATAGTTGTTAGAGTTGCCGCCCGTGTATTTGATACCAATTCTGTCGCCGGCCTGTATGGTGTACAGCTCGCTGGGCAACGAGAAGGCATAGTCGGCGTACGTTGAAGTGATGGTCGTGGCGTCTTTTGTCCCAAACAGCTTTTTCACCGTCAGATCCGAGTTAAAGATGCCGACCTGAACCGTTCCTGTCGGGGCGCCGGTCTTTCTCAGTTTCAGCGTTATTTCGTTTATGGTCTTGCCTATCAGCTGCGACGTCGGTGACACGAATTCAACGTGCGACTGGGTGGCAGAGTACAGGCTGAGGCCGTAGGTCGCAGTCGTGTCCGACATTCGGGTCACAGGAAAAGTGCCCGGGCTGATGAGGTAGGTCTCTGTTTTGACCGGGCTGGAATTGCCTGCTGTGTCTCTTGCAAAGAACTTCAGGGTGGTGGTGGCAGTGATGGAGATCGGCGAGGAGTAGATGGGGCTTGACGTTGTCGGCGTGCTGCCGTTTGTGGTGTAGTATATGGTGGCCGGCTCGTTTGCGGCCAGCACGACAGACTGCGCGGACGAGTAAGAGCCGCCGGCGGGCATGGCAGTCACCACGGGCGGTGTAGTATCGGGGGGAGACGAAACTGTTCCGGTGAGCTCGCTAAAGGACTTGATCGCATATCCCCGCGAATTGACGCCGTTGAGGACAGAGTCTATGCGCGCTATGGATGTCGAGTCCACCGAGTTCAGAGCGGTATCTCCATCATATTTGCTGAAATCCTGCGGGTGTAAGGTCACTACCGCCCAGCCCCTGTCCGCTATGCTAGAATCAATCTCTGAAAGGATCTGGCTGGATGTCAGCTGGAAATGCTGGTTGTTGGTCCATTCGCTAAACGCCGTCGTTTCAGGAGCGTGATAGATCCCGCGGCTGTCGGCGGTGGGCGCAAATGGAGTCGAGGGGTTATCTTCATAGTAGCTTGCAAACGTGTCTGCGCTAATTATCTTCAAGCCGAGGTTTTGCATTGCGACCAGGGTGTCGGAGTTGAACACGTTGTAGGGGGTGATGAAGATGCTCGACTTTTTCCCGTACAGGGTCTGCATCTTGTCGTTTGCCTTTTGCAGCTCTGACTGCTGCTTGCTCTGAGAAAAGGTCGTATAGTCGTCGTGGTTCCAGCCGTGCAGGGCATACTCAAAGAGCCCGGGGCCCTGCCGCGTCTTGTCTACCACAAGCGGGTCGTTTCCGAAAAAGTTCATTATCTCTCCCAAGGTGAGTTTTGCGTTTTTGTTGATGAACTTGTCCATGACTGCGGCCTGGACGCTGTTTATCCAGTAATCCTGTACGTCGTCAAGCCTAAAGACCACGCAGTTGCAGGTGGCCGCAAAAGCTGGTTTTGGATAACTGACGAGAGACACGAACGACAGAACTAACATGGCTGCAAGAGCAGCCGCCGTAGAGAATCGTACGGTGTTTTTTTGGACCCGTGCCAGTTTGTGCAGACCTTGCCTGAACATTTTTTTGTCCCGCACTATTACAGGCAGTAACTATTGCTTATAACATAGTTACCATCGTACGCTATATGGCAATCACATATAGTAATTCTGTACTGGCATGGCAGGTAGACGCTACTACCATCCACGGCGATATGCAGGCGAGAAAAGGCGGCCAGGGTATGTGTTTTTTCCAGGCCCGGTGGAGCAGTTTTTGCTTTAAAGTCCTCAGGCATATACATATACATGATGTGCGGACCCGGACGGCCAGTCATGGCATTGGCCTTTATGTCCGGATCACCGTAAGCTAAAGACATTCTCATACCCTCCAATATAGCATAGATATAGCGGGAATTTGCACTCTACTTTAATAGTAAAATCCGATATTTGACGACGTGAGGAACGATACTTCAGCAAGGTTGGCTGCTGTTGCATTAATGTCTGTGATATTGCTCGGAACGACGGCAGTGGCGGTTGGGTACATGTTGAACGTTCAGGCAGCATACGCGGTAGAGGCTGGCAGCAAGCAAGTGCAGGTGCAGATACCGTTACTTCAGATACAGGTGCAGGACCCGGGAAGCGGCAGCGGTGGCGATAAAGGGGGTGGCAGTGGCGATAGCGGTAGCAATAGCGGTGGCGGTAGTGATAGTAGCGATCATGGCGGCAGCGGTGGTGGCAGTGGCGATGGCAAGGGAGGACAGGACTCTGGAAGCAATGATGAAAGAAACAGACATCAGCAGGACAACAAAGACGATAATAACAACAATGACAACGGACGAGGTCAGTATTGCTACAGCGTCACCGTCACCAACCCGCTCAACGGCAAGACTCGCACCGTCGACGTGTGCTTTGGCAGCCGCTCCGACTGCGAACAGGCTCAGCAGAGTGACCCCGATTCAGAAGGCGGCTGCGAGTCGCACTCCTGAGTAGCCGTTACAGCACATCCGTCGAAAAACGGAAAAAGACGTACGTGTATATGCAAAGTCATTAGGTATATGGCGTCCGCAGCAGATAACCAGCCGCAATTCTTGTATCTGGCTACCAGCGGATGGAAAACGGGCAGGAGGCACCAGATAGAAATATGGTTTGTCGAGCACGGCGGCAGGTATTACATAATGTCAGAGCACAAAGAGCGTTCCCACTGGGTCCAGAACATCGCGCACAATTCCAGGGTTTCCTTTAGCGTAGGCGGCAGGAAATTCGAGGGGACCGCAAGGGCCATCAGGCATGAGGAGGAACCTGGGCTGGCAAGGGAGGTCGCAGGGTTGATGGACTCCAAGTACCGGTGGGACGGCGGCTTGATTGTGGAGCTCAAGCCAGATAATGATGATGGCGCACGCCCCTGATGCAGTCACGGGAGGGGACCTATCTCTCTTATGCTAAAGTTAGAGTATTCCATCGTCCCGTACTCGTGCCTTGCGTAGACGGAAAGCATGGGCTTTTTCGTCTCGCTGCTGTCGTTTATGAACGAGTGTATGAGCGGAAGCCCCGCATCTACGCTTGGCCGACATTCGCCGCGGCCGACACCGAAATTGTTGCCGTCATCGACAAACTCTGTCACCTTTTGCCAGTTGCCTCCGTTTACGCCGCCGGTCGTGTCGCGGTACAGCTCCAGCTTTACCTTCGTTCCTCCGTCCATGTTGCGAAGGACGTACTTGAAGCCTATCCAAGTGTCCTCGGGAAGCGCCCCCGACGGCCTTTGCCTTGCCACGTCGGTATAGCCGTTGTCCAGGTGATGCGCCGATTCCTTTTCAAGCGCCCACGAACCGTTGATGCCCACCAGGCCGCCATAACCACGGTCGTCACAGTAATTGATGTTTTCATTGCCAACCATGCCGTGGTTTGTGCGCGCAAACACCTGCAGGCCGGAATAGCTGACTATTTGCGTCTCGTCCAGCCTCTTGAAGTACAGAGTTATCTCTAGATTCTCCGACCACTCGCGCTCCTTGGCGGGGTCACGCACGTACATCCTGACGACATCGCCGGACGCAGTCAGTGTGCCCTTGCCGTCTATCGTGTACATCCCGTCGCCGTCCGTCGTGTCAAACCAGGCGTCCGCAGGATCGACCTCGTTGCCGAGTGTCCGCGCCTGTCCGTCGTCCCATTTTGCCGACCATTCGATTCCCTCGGGAGCAGTCGGGTACAGCCTGTTAATGCCAAACCTGTCTTTTGGCGACAACAGATCAGCTGTTGGGGGCATGGTTGAGGGCAAATTTTTAAAAATGCCGGCCGTCAGTACCAGAGTTAGCGTCAGCACTATCGCGGCAATAATGACAAAGATGAGCCGCCTGCGGGTTTTTTGCGACTGCAGCAACGATAGTAAGGATCGCTTTATGCGGTTGCCCTTGCTGCCGCTTTCATTGGCGTCTCCTATAGTCAACTTTTTTATCTCCTTCAGTCTTTCGGTTCATGCTTTGTTGTATTACACATGTGTGTGCGCGTAACGGCCCGGTTATCAGAGTGTACAGGCAGAACGATATATCTACAAACATGTCAATTGTAAACACAATACCGGAACTTTTTATCAGGTTCTTCTTAGGCCGCATAAAGTAAAGACTCGCTGCACTTGACGAGGCGTTGCCGAGGTTGAGCCGCTTCTTTTATGCGAAGAGGATAAAACTGCAGAGAGTACACACACATTTTTGAAAAACAGCAAATGTCGCCTTGTCCTGCCGCCTCCACCAAAAACTCTTTTCCAGTTTTGCACCTTACATAGGCGCTTGACGTGTGGAAGGGCCTTTTGCATCCAAACACGCAGACCACAGAGGCGCCGCATTACTTGGGGTCCTTTCCCACGGATTTACGCACTTGTTTCCCGCTATCTCTGCTTTATGTTGACGGTACGCTTCTTCAAACCATGATTGCATGTGGCCCTTGTTGCTTCCATTGTCAGAAGCACCCTTGTTGTTAGCAGCAGTCTTGTCCCAGAGTATTTCGTGTCCATATTGTTCCGAAAACCACATCTTGCGCGCTTTTTCAGGTCCTTCATCTACTGCCCCTCCTCGGTTCCACCACTTGTGGAATGTCTGGAGATTTTGCTGCTCAGTCTTGGCATAGTCGTAATGCCAAGCTTGTTTTTCCAGTGACAGATAATGGCGCCAAATCATGTCGCCGGCCTTGCTGTGTTGAGCCATGCTGTCTCTCAGCTCTGTCCGTTTCTGCAGATACTTTAGCTGTTCGTCTGTCTTTTTTATCTCATGATGCGGCTGGTGATTGGCCTTGTTCCAGAGCATCTCGTCCCTAAGCTGCTCGTGCTGCCACATTGCATCCTTGGGATAAGATGATCGATCGCAGGCATGGGTAAAGTCCTTGTAGCCTTGCGAGCGCAAGTCTGCGCAGTACCACTTTTGATATGCCTTGACGTTTTGCTTTTCCACTTGGTCATAGTTGTAATGCCAGGATTCCTTTTCCAGTTTCAAGAAATCCTGCCAGTACTGTTGTTGATATTGCCGATGTTGCTTTGCAGTAATGGCAACATTGTTATTATTAATCATCTTGGCTGCCTGTTCCCCTGCTGCAGTAGCAGATGCCTCATGTGGCGATGACTGAACGGTAGCAAAGATCAAAAGGGCCGCCAGAGAGAAGAACACGGCTGCAGACATTATTACCCCTGTGCATCTTCTTTTTTCTATGGCAACGCTGTTGCCATTGTTATTATCTTTTTTACTCTCACCCTCGATCATCATTGCTATTTCTCTCGCTTACAATGACGATCTACCGACAAATAATAAAGAGCCATGATTCCAGCCTCTTGAGAGATAGTGTAGAAGGAACTTAGAGTGTTTTTCTCTCACGCGTACACACATACGCGCCTATTGTTTTTTTGCTCCCTTGAAACAAAGACGACGGCGTAAAATCATGAAAGCGGACTGATCTCTCTGATTGTAAAGTTAGAGTATGCCATAGTACCGAATTCATGCCTTACGTACACTGAAAGCATTGGCTTGCCTGTCTCGCTGCTGGCATTGACGAATGAATGTATGAGCTGAAGTGCGGGATTTACAAAGGACTTGCATGGTTCATTGCCAACTCCAAAGTTCTTGCCGTTGTCCATAAACTCTGTCACCTTTTGCCAGTTGCCGCCGTTTACGCCGCCGGTAGTGTCGCGGTACAGTTCCAGCTTTACATTGGTGTTGTCATCTACGTTGCGCAGGACGTACTTGAAGCCTACCCACGTGTTCTTTGGAAGGTCTCCGGATGGTCTTTGGGCCGCCACATCCACATAGCCGTTGTCTAGGTGATGGGCAATCTCTTTTTCAAACGACCAGTCGCCGTCGATATTCATCAGGCCGCCATAACCACGGTCATCGCAGAGGTTCACGTTTTCATCGGCATTAGTGCCATGGTTTGTGCGCGCAAACACCTGGAGGCCGGAATAATCCACTATCTGCGTCTCGTCTATCCTCTTGACGTACAAAGTTATCTCCAAGTTTTCTGACCATTCGCGCTCTTCGGCGGGATCGTGCACGTACATTCTAACATAGTCGCCTGACGCAGTCAGCGTGCCCTTGCCGTCGATGGAGTAACTTCCTTCGCCATGTGCAGTATCGAACCACTTGTCGTCAGGGTCTATCGCGTTTCCTATTGTCCTAGTATGTCCGTTGTCCCAGCTTGAAGACCATTCCATCCCACTAGCGATTGTTGGATATAGTTCGGTGATCCCAAATCGGTCTTTTAACGGCGAAGAAGAAGAGTTTCTCGTTGTTGTAGTAGTGATGGTAGTGTTGGCGACGGGAGTAGAGGAAGGGGAAACGGGCAGAGCAGGATTTGGCTTTTGAGATACCCCCATTAGAAGTACAGGAATTGATACGATTACCACCGCTGCTGCCGCAACAAGGACAAGGATGAGCCACTTACGGAAGGCCGGCGGCTGCAGAAACGATGGCGAGGATCGCTTCATGCGGTCGTCCGCGGTGTTTTCATCGGTGTCTCCTACGGTCAATGTTTTTTCTTCTCTGGTTATTTTCGCCGTTCTGTTCCTGCGCACAGACACGGCGGCATCGGTTGTCAGGGCACAGGCAGGATATATTTATGAAAGGGTCAACTGTGTATATTATGCCGGAATTTTTTACCATAACCTTCCTAGATCACGCGGCTGGAATCAGAAAAGCGTCCAGTAGGCAGTAGTTATTAGCAGCAAACAGCGAGACCCTTATCATCGGCCAAAACATTTCAGGCGATCTGCCAACCGATGGGGGTAGGCAGCAACACCGCCCCATTTTATTCTATTTGCTGCTGAATCTCTATACTATGCACCATGTTTTCAAAGACAGGCAGATATCTTTGGTAATGTTTGGCTTTTATCTCAAAGTCTTGGACGGATAAGAAAGTAAGCGCAGAATATGATATCTCCACTCTAAGATTAGAAGAAGGCGAAGTGTAGACGTATCTCTTTTCAGTTGTTATTATGTTGTGTATTGAATCTAGCGCCTCGGCAAGTTTGGCAGCATCTGCATTATTGTTGGTACCAGTTGCATTGGCATTGCCTGAACCGTTATTGGTCGCATTGCCGGCAAGAGCGCTGCCGTTGCTGTTGTTCTGGTTAATAGTGCTATTAGCAAGATTTGCAAAGAAAGATCCAAAGAATAATTTGAGTATCGGAGCTACGTCGCATTCTTGTTCTGTCTTTGTAAAGCTATGGCCGTTTATCATCGTCATCGTCGTCGCAGTGTTATTACTACTACTGGCAACAGTGCCATTATCACTGGCAGAATTCACAGGTTTACAATAGGGGTTTTGAGTGAACAAGTCCATTTCCCGCTCTTGCTGTCCTGCTGTTGTCTGATTTCGTTCTGCAGCTAGCTGTCTTTTCAACGCATCACCTTTTTGCAATTTTATTGTAATAGTTGGAGAAAACGGGTTGGAACTGCCATTGTTGGTGTTGTTGCCCTCGTTGCCAATACCGCTACTATTATTATTGCCACTAGCAGGAGAAGAGAATAACGAGAAGGGGTTTGGTGTACCCGTGCCAGATGATGATGCCGTTGCGTTTTCAAGCCTTAAAGTAATAGTCACTTCATCTGTTGTGCCAGCCGTACTGTTTGCTTCCTGTATTGTTCTTGTCCAACCATTAGGAAGCTCTATTTTCTCTATCCCAAACTGCAAATTAGAATATGTGTTTTTATCATTGCCACCTGGCACACGAACTTCGGCAAATGATGCGTGAGCTAACCCTGAAACCACAAGAACGGAAGCCAGGATTATTGCGATAAAGACGCGGGGATTTGATCCTCTGATCACATATTTACTCTTCTTTATGATATCTGGCTTGGACAAGCATACATATCACATTTCTGATATTAATAAAGCATATGTCATATAAAATATGATAAGAAACTTGTATTATAATCAAAATCTATTTAAAGACAAACTGAAAGTCGATGCTTTAGGTAAAAGGTAGGGGATTGTTTTTCACGCATTGCAAAAAATACGTTACGAATCTAGATTGATTGCGTGCGTGTGTCTGTTGTCACCTCAACCCAAGTGCATCTTTAAGGTCTATTTCATGATCCTGCTCCTGCGCGATAATGCCCCTTAGTTTTTCTGAAAGGGCGAATTCGCCGGCGCGCTCTGCCTGGATAATCCTTTCTCGATAGTTCTTGATAGTTTCTTGTTCGGCTCGAAGGTCTATCTCCAGCATCTTTTTCGAATCATCAGAAAATTCCGCTTTTTTGCTCTCTACGGTAGGGTTCCCGCCCAGATAGTCGATCTGTCTTGCCACTTCAAGAGCGTGAGCGAGCTCCTGCGAGGCATGAGTTTTTAGTTGCTCTGCGATGTCTCCGTACTCTGCTCCTTTTAGGGTGGAACTAAAGACTACATACTGGATAATTGCTTTGTATTCCCTTGCGAGATCTTCATTCAGACCTGCAATGATCTCATTCCTTGTCCCGGACGGAGCAGCTTCGGCATCAGCAGCGGTTGATTTCTTGTTTCCAGACATTATGTTTTGTGAGTACACGTATCATAAAATAAAGAGTTTTGAAACCAGTTTTTGTGGTCAGTTTTCAGCATGGAAAAAAATGCATACGGATGAATATACAAGGAACAAGATAGTAGAAAAGAATAGAGCCGCGATATTGTTACAGTTTGTTGGCTGAATTATTGTTGCAACAATGTTCAGGGCGAGATAAGTCAACAAACCTATAACAGCAAATTACGACTTTTTTCGAGCCTAGCTTCTACGACAATTACCGATTATTGCCTGTGACACAGAGTTGACTGTTTCATTTAAAGATAGATTTAAATCTATGCAGGCTTAATTATCACTATGAAAAACCCCGACGTCCGAGCGGTTCTAAGGGATTATGCCAAACTGATGGAGTTGGGCGTCGATCAAAAGTTTGTCGAAAAACTCGATACTAATCAGGCCAAGGAGTTGTTAAAGGGAATTCTTTATCTCCAAGCAGTTTGGCAACAAGACGACGAGGGGAAGAAGGTGCAGCAGTAAATGGTGGTCATACGCAACAGCAATAACAACAGTATGATGCCTCTGAAGGAATTTCATCGCCGACTTGCACGAATCCTCGGAACGACTACTACAGATAGCATAGTCAAGGTGCTTGAAAGTAATGGCGTGATAACAAACAACGAAGTAGACCTTACTAGGCTTCAGGGCTCATTTGAGAGTCTGTTTCAAGATGCAGGAGTTTTACTGATGAACGAAATTGTAAAAGAACCCTTTGAGACTCACCCTTCCGGAAAAACTCAGAACTCTGAGTAAGTGAATCTGCGGTGGAGAGGGCATAAAGAAAAACTACTAGCTAGCTACGTGCTTTTCGTGTTTGGCTGTTATGTGAAAGCCCCAAAATGCCATGTAGGATCTGTTTTCGGGCAGAAAGAGGAAGCATTCTGGCAAATTCTGCATCCACACCTAACGATATGAGCTTTTTAACTTCCTCTTCATCATTTGCCCTTTCTTTACTGTCCATCTTGGCAAAGATGCCATGTTCTAACATCAATAAAAAGGTGGTTGCAGCCTGGAAAATCACGAATTGAGAATGTACAGTGACCTCATTTTTTTGATGACGGATAAATTGGTGGTTCAGGACCCCAGATATTTGTCCTCTATGTACTTTACAAAGTAATCTGGATTATAGCCTTCATTGAAAGTATCCTTTAGAAGCACCTTTGGTGCATACACCGATCCGTATTGATGTATTTTTAATCTCAACCATTCTTTGATAGGCTGGAAATCCCCTTCCCTGATGTTTTCATCGTAATCCTTCAGGTCTTTGCGCATCTTTGAAGCAATCATCGCTGAAACCAGGTTTCCTAAAGTGTAGGTAGGGAAATAGCCAAAGAGGCCACTGCTCCAATGAGTGTCCTGAAGAGCGCCTTGCGAATCCTCGGCGGGTCTTACTCCAAGCAGCTGCTCCATCCTATCGTTCCAGAATTCAGGGATTTCAGAGACGGTCAGCTCCCCGCCCCCTCCAATTAACTTCTTCTCTATCTCGTACCTTATTGCTATATGGAGATTGTAGGTCACTTCGTCGGCGTCGACTCGTATGTAACTGGGCTTGACATTATTGAAGTAACGGTACAGCTCGTCATCGGTGGCTTGGCTTGCGAAACTTAATTTGTTTCTAACAAGAGGAGCTATCAATTGAACAAAGGACTTGCTTCTGCCTACGATATTCTCCCAGAACCTTGACTGGGATTCATGAAGCGCAAGTGAAGACCCGCCTTCGACGGGGGTGACAGACAAGGACTGATCGCACTGCAGGTCGTACAACGCATGGCCGGCTTCGTGGATGGTGCTGGAAATTGACCGTTTGAAATCAGTCCCTTCGTACCGGGTAGTTATCCTGACGTCATTGAGTCCCATAGATTGAGTAAAAGGGTGGGTGGATACGTCCATTCTAAAGCGTTCCATGTCGTATTGCAGGAGAGTCAAGATTTCGCGGTTGAGCTCGTTGACTTGATGGACGTCATACGCTGACCCTCCAAGCTTGTTGTCATTCTCCTTGCAAAACGGGCTATCGGAATCTATGAGCTTTTTCAATATAGTCCGAATATTCGGAGTCAGCACGCCAAATACCCTATCCAAGTCAGCTACGGTGAGCTCTTCTTCAAATGTATCCAAAAGCGCGTCATAGGGGTGCTTTTCATAGCCTATCCTTTCAGCGATCTGCTTCTTTATTTCCACCATCTTCTTTAGGTGGGGCTCGTACATTTTGAAATCGGATTTTTCTCTCGCCTGTCTCCAGACCATGTTGCCCCTTATTCTTTCCAGAGACTCTGCTTCAGTCAATTCCTTCGGTATCTTTGTCTGCTTGGTTATGACCCTGTCAAGCACTCGTATGATGCCCTTTTCTGCGTCGTTGAGCCCATCCTGTTTCTTGCCCGACTCTACAATATCAACAAAATCTTTCTTTAGCAAAAGCTCCTTGTGCAACAGGTGAAGCTGGGAATCTGCCACGCCTCTTTCCTCAGTGCCGCCCCGGGGCATGTAAGTCTCAAAGTCCCACCCCATCAGAGAAGAGGCATGATTCAGAGACCAAATAGGTTTGTAGGCGTAAAGAATCTGGTTTATCAGAGGATTTTCGGATTTCATGTGGTCATCACACCTTTTTCAGAAACTTGAGCATATATACGCCAACACCGGTCTCTTGTCCGTCAGACCTGTTTGATTTTCTCAAGGGCGGATCAGTTTTCTCATCCCTGTCAACGATGTATATATCTATACACGCATTTCTACTTGCTAGCGCACGTACCAAAGACGGATGATATTCTCCTCACTCATACATTTTTGCAAGGCACTTTACAAGTGAAGGGTAACGCACGCACACGCGCCCTTGACCACCCACCTTTGTAGGCTCTCTCAGAGCGCGTGTGCATGTGCGTGTGTGCCCACCGTAATGAAGGGATATTTTTCTCTTCTGTGATTGGGCATATATGACAGCCGTGGCCGATCCCGGCAGAGAGGTCGGCTGGAGATTGTCTATGGTACGACGGTTAAAAGTTGGAAAGCACCATAGGGAGAGGGAGGGTAGCCTTTGAGGTACTATTGCTATTCGCCGACTGAAAGCTCGTCTAAAAAATGTGCTGGCAGAATATGAATCAACAGCTCCTCGATCATATTTACATCGTCTACAAGCTTGCGACATCTCTAAACTCCTGCCATCCTTTTTGCCTGCGCAAAAAATGTTTTGCAAAATCTAAAATAGCGCTTTTCATATCTCGCATAATCACCTCAGTTATGCAACGACTGCATCTTTTGTCTGCACTGGTAGGTGCCGTATTACTCTTTATTGTGTTTGCAGTTGTTGTCTATCTTCCATCGTCATTATTTTCATCATATTCGCAGAAGGATTACGGGATCAAGGTGGAGTCGACTTCTGATAGTGATAAAGGGTTCTACGGCGTAAACAAAGGTACAATAATAACTTCAAAAGTAACACTGGAAAATTCTGGAAGGAAGCCACTTGCTGACGTACAGGCAAAATACATGAGCACGGTAAGATGTGAACAGCATGTCCAGTTAGACGATAATAATGATGATGTTTCTGACTCTCTTAGGTCAGATTTAATCAAGGCAATCAGATATGATGGAGGATCAGAGCTTGTTTCCAGTTTCATCCAAGAGCATAAGAACCAGATAGACGGAGTTGGCCTCGTTTACCCGGATGAGAAAGGAAACGGCGAGCCGAGCCTATTCTTTTACAAGATCGTAGAGAAAGAACACCTGATTAACGAAGAGACCGTCAGGACCATCAATCCGGCTGAAAGGATTTCCCTTTCTCCACCTTCAGGTGCCCAGCGTGTAGTAATTGATGCAAATTATCCCGGAATCAGCGGCCTAGTAGCCAAGATTCAGGGTGCACCAATAGCCCAAGAAGTTCTTGCAGATACAGCCAAAGAGTGCCTTTGAAAAGGATTTTCGAGCGACGATAAATCCGCCAAGAATTAACAGCGTAAAAAAAGATAATGACGCTTCTCTCGTTGCCAGGCTTTCTGCCATTTAATTATGCTTATTATGAGTTTCCTTGAAAAATTTTCATATTTTCCTTAACTAGACACATATCTGCTATTCAATAAAATTCCATCTTCTCCAGTGAAATTATTATTCAGGATTAAAACTATGATAATTACCCTTTACGAGCATTCTTAAATACAATATTCCGAGCTTTTGCAACAGCATCTCAGTTTCACTATGTTGGGATATAGTTGAACGAAAAAAAGGCAAGAATCTTTGGATCAGAGACTGATGAAGTGGCAGAAGAGTCTGCTGCCACAGAAGCACTTGGCGATACTGAAGAACAGAGAGGCTTGATTCAGTATGTCAAGGCATCAAGCATCAAATTCTCCACACTGCTGCTGCGGCCGCACGACGACAGAGAAATCAACGAACTTGCCAGATCCATCAAAGAGGCAGGCCTGCTTCAGCCAGTAATAGTCAGGCTGAAGGACGGCTTTTATGAAATAGTTGCAGGGAACCGCAGGTTCACTGCATGTAAGGCCCTTGGATGGAGAAAGATCCCATGTTATGTGCTAGACCTTGACGACAAGGCGATGTTTGAAATGTCCCTCATAGAAAACGTCCAGAGAAAAACCATGACGGCCCTAGAAGAGGCTGCGAGTTTCAGGAGATACGTTGAAGAAAAGGGATGGGGTAGCGTGGCCGAGCTGGCGATAAGAATAGGAAAAAGCAGCGCTTACATATCCAAGCGCATATCGCTTCTCGATCTTCCGACCGACGTCAGAGACAGGCTTGCAAATAACGAGATTTTCGCTTCGGCGGCAGAGGAGCTGCTGGCTGTAAAGAACAAAGAAAAGCAGTCAGAGCTTGCGAACATGATCGCGACAAGGCGATTGACCATCAAAAAGGCACGATTGCTTGTAGAGGAGCTAAAAAAGAAAGAAGAGGCGTTTATTACTACAGGCAACGGTAGCGGCATTGTAGATACCGTACTGGTCAATGACACGGCCGCCGCAGCTGGTAGTAACAATTGCGAATATTCACAGCCACAGGAACAGCAAGAATGTGGATATGATGACATCAGACAGAAGGTGAGCCAGGTAACTGAAAAGGGGTACGACCACCTCACGGTCCAGTATTACAAGGCGTTTGATAGAACGATAGTTGCATTCAGGATTTGCATGAATAACGTGGACGACGTGCTAAAAGATGTCGAAGAGAATTGGCTTGTCTATGAACTGCTGTTGCAGCAGAGGGCAACATTACATGCGATGATAGACATCCTTCTAAAAGAAAAAAGGAACTTGCGCAGGACGAGGCTCTATAGATACATCATGAAATAAAGTCACATTGTCCGTCGGGGACTTTTTGAAAGTATGCAATGCACTTTTTACCCTATGAAGGCAGGGCATCATCAGAATATTTCGACATCGAAACTATTCTGCGAAACGGCACAAAATAGTCAATTGGCATGATCGAAACTTGACAGACAAGGACGACTCAAAAAGATATCAACGGCTGTGATGTTTGCCAAGGATGTCGTAGGAAATATTGCGCTTATCAGTCATTTTTTATCTTACAATCCTATAGAGAAAATTCATGATAGTTGGCACTTGGAATATGCAAGGCAGCAGCCACAGTCAAGAAAACAAATGGAATGAGGGCGTCATGAATATGATGGTACAGCTGAATGTCGACGTGTTTTGCTTGCAGGAGTGCGGAAGCGTCCCGGCCTCTGCCAATCTCCTTCAGAATAATTTTGGCGGCATACCAGGTCTTGTACTATATTCCTGGGGCGGAACGACAACTAGGCCGTTCGGCTACATACTCTTCTACCCCGCGGATCCCAACGGCAATCGATGCAATCTGGCTATAGTCAGCAGGGTTCTTCCAGCCAATCCTGCCTTGCTTTATCCCGCCGCGCCTCCGGTGTGGCGGCCTGTCATAGGTGCCAACTATGGCATCTATTGCTTTACAATCCATGCAATAAGCCCCGGCGGTCCGGATGTGGCAGGTCTGCTTAATGCAATAAACGGCACAGGAGTTGGAAACTGGCTTGCAGCAGGCGACTATAACCGGGCGCCGGATGGCGCCTTTCCCGCAGGACCCTGGCAGGTTTGTCCGCCAAACGGCAACACATATCCTGCAACTAACCCTCAGCAAAAATACGACTACTTGGCGGAGGTTGGAGCGGCTGCACGGATAGGCACTGTCGTAAATCTCCAGATGTCGGATCACTTGCCCGTAGTCTACCAATTCTAGCAGCAGAACTGCTGCAGGGATGTTTGCTAGGGCATGAGTGGTGGCAAAGGAATGTCAACAACAATCCAGGGGCCTCATCATTATTGTTGTTGCATCGAGGATTTTTTGCGCTCATCTGCATATCAACTAACAACCATGCTACCGTCTCTAACGACTTTCGACGTCGAAATATTTTTTTTCTCTAACTATCTCCGAGAGATTTCTAACCAAGATCGTGCGCAAGCGAATGAAGAGAAGCTTCCATCCTGCCCCTCAGCCTATGGCTTGAACTAGCGACGATGCTTCTGACAACGATTCGCCAACATACATCCATCCGGAAGTCGGTCAATCTACTGCAGAGATAGAACGGTTACAAATGTAGGCGTTACATCATATCATACATATTTGGTGCTTAGTAAAGGTGATTGTAGTTACATAGTTTTAGCTACGAGCATTTTTTTATATTATTATCTTATATTGGACGCACGGTATGCAATACCAAATCAACATTGACATAGATGACGCAGGTCTTCAGAAAATCTACGCAGCAGGCCAAAAGGTAACTTTTGTAAAGAGCGTAATCAGCAATCCGGTCGAATCGGGCAACCTTCCCATCGCATGGCTGGCATTCCAGCCTCTTGAAAGCAACAACGTGAGCTGGATAGAGAACTACTACATGTATGCCAGCACAACGGTACTGCAGTCAGGGGCTACTATCCAGATGACGTCGCAGACGGGCGCGCCGGTCCAGACGGGATGGCTGTACACGTTTGCCAGCGGCATGTTCACCGGCGCCCAAGGAGGGGGAGCGGATACGTTCAACCTCGCAAACCAGATGTCAAACTACAACTACGCTTTCGGCTTGGCACAATATGCCTCGATAAACAACACACAGACATTCGCTCCGCTGAATGCAATGCCAGTACTCTACAATGAAGATGCGACATTCACGCCAATAGAAACAATTTCAATCTTCCTCTCTTCGTACGACAACAACGGTGTTGTCATCTCCCAGGTAGCCAGCAATGCATTGACAGTCCAGCTGACCAGCCAGAACCCCGTTGCAAACGTGGGATTCAATGACAGCAACAACACATTCTATCTAGAGTCAGCACAGGCATCTTCTGGCCGCGACTTGGCGATGCGCCTCAAGAGCACCAAAAAGGCGTCAAGGCGTTAGGTAAAAATACTATCTCTTGCAAATCAGGCCACCATCCCAATCTGATCTGCATAGGCTTCCCGGCCATCCGGGAGCTCTTTTCTTTTTGTATGCATTAGACAAGACTCATTTTAAAGAGCACTGCGGAGAAGGAGAGGCAGACAGAGATGCTCTTCAGGCTTTACCAAGATAGGCCGCAGCAATATGATAAGATTACAGCAACAATAAGGTAGATTATCACCTTGCGAACGATACAAAAATATTGTTTGACTTGCAGGGAGATGAATAACGCGATGCAATATAGCGTTGACATAACTATCGATGAGAACGACCTGGACAAGATTTACGGCGCCAATCAAAGTGTAACCTTTGTCAAGAGCGTCAACCAATTTGTCGGTGCCAACGTATCCAGTTATGACGATTATTGTTGCCCCGTAGCCTGGCTGGCATTCCAGCCTCTTGAAAGCAACAACGTGAGCTGGATAGAGAACTACTACATGTATGCCAGCACAACGGTACTGCAATCGGGCGCAGCCATCAAGATGAATTCGCAAACGACATCCGCGGTGCAGATAGGATGGCTGTACACGTTTGCCAGCGGCATGTTCACCGGCGCCCCCTCAGGAGGTGAAGAACCTGACGCATTTAACCTCTATAATGGAATGACAACTCCGCAATTCAGTTTCGGCCTTGCACAATACGCCTCGGTAAACAATATACAGGTCTTTGCCCCGTTAAATGCAGTCCCGGTGCTCTACAATCAGGATGCAATTTTCACACCTATGGAGACAGTTTCAATATTCCTTTCATCCTGCAGCGCGAACGGAACCGTGATTCCAATCATACCCTCCAACGCCCTTACGTTCACTCTCACTCCTCAGAATCCGTCTGCAAATGTAGGCTTTAACGATAACAATAATGAATTCTACATCATATAAGAAGCAAAAATGCCGATTTCATTTTTGTCATTGTTGCTGCCGCTTTTTCGGCGGCTGTTATTGTTATTATTTTTCTTCGGCTCCCAGTGCCTTTTCTTGCATCTGATCGATCTGTTCCTGCGATATTTCTGCAAACAGGTTACACCAATCTCTTCCAGATACTATCAACTTGAATTTCTGAAGCGAAGGGTGAATGCACTTGCCGCTTGACAATATATCGGCGTTCAATGGATCTGACGGATAGAACCATTTACAGGATAAGCAATTTTCTGACTGCCACGTAACCCTTTTCAACGGAAGCGAGCTTGCACCTGTTTCATTGCCATTTTCTTCTTTGCTCGATGTCATTTTCTTATCTTGCACCACCATCATTACTTGTCGTGAACGAATTCAATCGCATTATGGCTTTTATTGTCTGTCAAAAAATTAAAGAGTTGCACGCAAGATGACAAGGTTACACGTTTTGTAGATAGTAAATTCGAGTCGATATTCTAATGATGATAAATGCGTACAAGTAGGTAACGCAGAAGTAGTTATTATGGAACAAATCAACAGATAAAAATGCAATATTTCGCAATAATTGCATATAGTGTTAGTTTGCTGTTTACTTTGCACCATCTCTCCACAAGCGTTTAATGTCATGCTTTGGAAGGCAATTATATCATGGTAAATGGCAGGTCGACAGACGGTAATGAGGTCGACACGCATTATGACATGGACGAAAATGGCAACAATTCTAAAAGAAGATACTCATCAACCCAGCGCCACCCGGACAAGACTGACCTAGAGCTAATGGACCTTCTGTTGTCAGGTCACACATCTCGCGAAAGCGCGAAACTTCTAAACAAGCCTGTCAGCACCATCCAGAGGAGAGCAAGGTTACTTGTTCAAAAGCGATTTCATAAACCTACCTTTGAACTGGGCTATCCAAAACTCGGCATAAAGAAAGGCTTTTTGCATGTCTATGTAGATGACAATAACATATCTGATACGGTTGACAAGCTGCTTGCTCGCGAGGGCATATTCTCTGTCGGTGTGCACCTTGGAAACTCGGACATTATTGGCACTTTTGTCTTTAGGAATGGCCTACAGGTACTTGACTTGATATCGTGGGCAAAGCATCAAGATAGAGTTGAAAAAGTTGTATGGTCCGAGGAAATTTATTCAAAAAGAACTAATCCAAGACTGGAAAAAATAATTGGCGACCGCAACATTAGTAGTAGCAGCGGCAAAGTCATTGCAGGCATAGATCACTAATTAGAAAGCAGAGAGAGAGGAAAAGGCCGCCGATACCGACACAACATATACCACTTTGAACGCTTGTCGAGCGTATTGCTTTTGGCTAAGACGGCGGCGTCGATGAGAGATGCAAAAGATGGATAACAAGAATATAGGAGAGCAAGCCGCCTATATTTTCAAAATACAATAGTGGCCGCCAAACATTACAAAATCAAGATTTATAGCTCTTTTTGCAGGGGGTTGACTTGCTCAAAGTTCATTGATTATATGCTCAGGAACGGCGGCATTCCTTTGCACTACCTGGACGATCTCGGTCCACACCGCGTCTCTTACACCTGCCGTGGCTTTTATCATCTCCAATACTCTCAGGATATCTTCATTGTCCTTCAAAATGGCTTCTATCCTCAAGTCAATAGTGGGCTGACCGATGCTAATGGCGGCGTATGTGACTTCCTTTAGTTTCAGCAACCTCTTTGCAACGCTCAGTGTCTGCCCGCCACTAGTTGCAATTAGGAATTCTACCCTATGAAGTTTGTATTTTTCAAGGTCCATTTCATGACAAGGTCTCAATTCTTCTTTTTCCAGTCGTTTTCGGCGACGCTGTATAGTGGTCGCAGGAACGTCAAGTTTTATTCCAATCGACTTTGAAGTAGAATAGCTGTCATTTGAGCCAAGCAGAATATTTAGAATCCGCTTGTCTAGCTTGGATAACTTGTTTTCTCCTCTCGTCACTGCAATTCACAAACACATTTACCAAGATTAGAACATATCGTCTGTAATCAACTTTGCAAATAAATGTTGTTTTATTAAGTTGTTATCAACAAATTATGGTTTGTCAGATAACGTTTCGTGCAACAGATGATTCTGGCTGCAGGTCAGAAGGCGAACCGCCTAAAGAGTAGCAATACGCGATGTAAGAAAAATCGCATCAAATCTGGGTTATCAGCCAATTAGGCCGTTTTATCGCTAAATCATAGTTGTCTGCAGCAGCTTGTACGAAAACTGGAACTTCGTTTCTGGCATAGAATATGCACCATTGACTACTACCTGCTTTTCTTCCTTCACTTTTGCATTTAGACAGCGCGATAATAGCATATAGGAGCCACATGCTTGTGTCGAAAAGTCGTGACTCATTAATATTTTTGCGACGAAGATTCGATGAAGAAAAATATGCACTCTGAAAAAAGAAGTAAGAATCACCGTCCGGTACTTGTAACTGTAATGTTTGTTGCAGGTCTTGCAATAGTCGGTTCGCTTTTGACGCAGGCGCTTGCGGTAGGTAGCGCAACTGCGGCAGGACAACAAGGCCAAAACGCAAACCAGACATCAGGTAGCGCGTCCCAGCAGAATGCGACGTCGTCGGAGGCTACACGCAATGCGACTAGCTCGGCGCAGAATGCCGCCAAGGAAGCGGGAAACGCGACGGCCTCTGCAGGCAATGCTCTTGGTAATGCAACTTCGGCAGCAGGCGGCATAATTGGTGGCGCCCTTTCAAACGCCACATCTTCTCTCAAGAAGGCTATTGGCAATCCATTGCCATCAACCATTACTGTGGCGCCGAATTCCGTAAATGCAGGAGACATTGTGGTGATAAAGGGCTCTGGATTTAGCGCAAATGACACTATCACCGTGACCTTTGGCAACAGTTCATCAGCTACTACAACTGCCAATTCAGACAAGTCTGGCGCCTTTAACACAACAATAACAACCCCTCGTGACGCAAAGGGTGGAAGCTACAATATTACTGCCAAAGACACCCACGGCAAATCAGCAACAGCCTCTGTCGAAATTATAGCACTGCCAAAGACACCATTTGCGCCAACATCATTCTCCTATTACCCATCCCGTCCTTCCTTTTTTTCATGAAGGGTTAGAGAAGGGGTAGCTAATCGTTGAAGCGGACATAATATTATGGTTCCAAGTCATAGTGTTCGGCCTTGTAGGGATGGGGCATACGGATATAGAGCCTCATGAGGCTTTTGAGCAAATATACGCGCGCACGCGCAAATGGTTTAATCCGTCTTCAAATCTCGTTTTAGCTTTACAAGTTCTGACGTACTGGTCATCTGAATATCATCACTCTTGGTAATCAATCGTGAAAATGATGGATGAGCTCCTTTTCCTAGCCGTATTGCCTCTTTATTTCTCCTCAAGATAGACAGAGTCACACCGTTTTCAGATAACTTTTTCCCAAACTCCGAGGCAGTTTTTAGCTTGTCAAATAGGCCGGTTTCGTCTTGTTGAACTTTGAAAATAGTAGGCCGCAAGAGATCCACCGATACCTCTCCATTTTTGGCTGTTATTTTCACTGCAGGTTCGTCTCCAAAATCGACTGCTATGGCGCCTGCTTTTGCGGCATATAGTGCCAATGCCAACCACTCGGCTATAGCGTCTCGCTCATCGATGTGCAGATGCTCTTTATCATCAAGCATAGGATTATGCGCCTGAACTAGTCGAGGTCAGCCTTTGCATTCCTTCCTCCTGATCTAGCCTGTGTGTCTCGGCAGTTATGACTAATCTGCCATTTACCGTCCAGCGGGCACTCCCCAATTCCTGCCCACTTGGGCCATGTGCTTTTGGCATATCAATCACCAGGTTATCAAAGGTGTATGTTACCGAGGCTCCTTTGCCGGTAAGCCTGTCAAAGAGCTGCCCAATTATCTCTGCCCACTGAGACGACATCTGTTGTATGTTATTATCGCTTTTCTGACTTTCATCTTGGTTGCTACTCATGTATAGTATTGGCAGAAATTAATCTAAATGAGTTAGCATGACATCAGGTAGCGTGAAACCAAGTATCCAGCGGGGCCAAAAGTTTCCAAGTATTCTGGTTGCTGACGCTTGAGCTGTATGTCGCAAAGACTTGCTGTTCAGTTCAGAGCGGTATCGCTCTCTATTTTTGTGGATTCTCGATCACATATCGTGTTCAATCTTTTGATGCTCGCCAAGCTTGTCTAGGCTATCGAATCTCTGCTTGCAGATGTCACATATGAGCGGGTTAAGATTAGGTTCATCATAATCTACACCGGGTTCTCCTTGGTCCATATACTGGGATTTCTTGCCGCATCATAATCTTAAACAGTTACACGCGGCAGAGTGTATGTATATTAATTCACACTATTGATACGTTTTACCCCTGCTGAACATTTATTGTGACGTTTATGATGATAAGAAAGAAGGAGATAGAGTATGACGATGACTACTACTACAACTGAAATTGCTACGCTTGCCAACGGCTGCTTCTGGTGCTCCGAGGCAGTATTCAGCAGGCTAAAGGGAGTAAAATCCGTCGTTCCCGGGTATTCAGGAGGAAAGATAGAAGATCCATCGTACGATGATGTATGCACGGGAAGGACGGGTCACGCGGAAGCTGCTCAAATAGAATTTGATCCGGCGGTCATCTCTTTTGAAAAACTGCTTGACGTTTTCTGGCATACCCACGACCCAACTACCCTGAACAGGCAAGGAGCCGATGTAGGCACGCAGTACAGATCGGCAATATTTTACCATGATGACAGACAAAGAGAGATTGCAGAGAATTCAAAAAGAGAGCTTGAAGAAGAGGGCATCTATAATGACCCAATCGTAACAGAGATAACGCCTTTCAAGAACTTTTACATCGCAGAAGATTATCACAAGAAATACTATGAAAACCATCAGGATGCGCAATATTGCAGGTTTGTCATTGAACCCAAGATTCGCAAGCTGCTCAAGCAATATGAGAAGGATGTAAAGAGCTAAAGAGAGGAATCACGATCCAGTACCCTGAAAACGGAACATCATAATGGCATATATACATGCACGGCAGCAATCCCTAGGCAAAGAAGCTCGACATCTCAAAATTGGCCATCCGATGACTAGCTAACGGCGCCATCGAGAATATCAGCTGTTGTGTCTCTTCTGATAATATTGCTGCACCTTTCCATCATTGCAAGCATCCAAGGAATCATTGCTCTGCTGACATAGCTTACTGACAACTTCATTTAGATGAGTGTCGCATTCTTGTGTGCCGTTAGGCAAGGACTGGATGCATCCAGAGACCAGAGTGTTAAGCTGTGAATTCAGGTCAGAAAATGTCTGCACTGAAGGCATTGGTGGCGCTCTGGAGTAAAATGTAAGGGCGCTAAGGGTCACCGAAAGAACAAGAAGGGCCATCAGGCCAATAACAAAGATTTTCTTGGCATTTTTCAAGAGCTTTTGGCATTTATCGCTACTCCGAGACTAACCTATTTACTTTGTTCCAGCGGCTTCTTTATGTAACAATTATTATCGTCAGACGCCATTTCGGCCTCTTCATAGACCCGTTCGATATGCCTCTTTTGCCTTGTCTTGTCAAAATGACCTCCAAAATTACAAAAATACAATGTAATATTCCAGATAAGGTTGAATGAAGACGGAACAGGCATCATAGAGGAGCCCAAGGCACTGTTCCATTCAGAGAACCGCTACCGCGACTTGGCGTTTAGCCCGGACGGAAGGACAATCTATGTAATTACAGACTCTGAAGGTCCCGTGCAATCGATGAACAGCAATGCAAATGAACCGGTCACCGCCATAAAGAACCCCGGCGCCCTCATAGCGTTCAGGTATGAAGGCAATAGTAGCATTGCTGCTGCACAGTAACCAGTGTAAAAACAGAGATAACATTTTAGTGGCATTGCTAATATGTAGCGGTCACAAAAATTATCTCATCATTATTGTATATGACCCGAAGGTTAGCAGAGCACATCCAACTAATGTAAAATGCCAGATGGCTATACCATTAGCGCAAAAGACGGATCCGGTATAACGGCAACAGCTCGATTCGTTGGAGACCTCGCTTGGACAGTGACCTTCGCAGCAATATGCTGCCCCTCCTTTTTTTGATGTATATCAAACGTTTGATGAACTCGATTGTTTAATGGCCCTGTCCCCTGTCATGAATACCAGAAGACAGGACCCGTGGGAATTGTCTTTGTTGCAGCAGTCTATTCATCGCTACCGAGCTATAAAACGCTCGATTAACTTGGTTCTACGGTGTTCGAAGGTTGTACCACAACACGTTTAATTTCAGAAATCATACAGATACTGAAAGCAAGTCGTAAATGATTTGCTCACACGGGATCAGAAATGGGCTGGGTTTGCGGGCAAAGGCCTTGTAAAAGCACCAGAACCCCTCTGACCTCCGATTTCTCGATATGATTTGGAAAGATAGAGAAAACCAGCCTTACTTGCCCTTGCGGGCTTTCTGGCCAGAATGAACAAGCAAATTTCAGTGATAATCCGTCTGCATCGAGAGATAGATGATTGTAATAGAAATAATGATGATGTTACGACTATTGACCGATTGGTGAATGGAGAGGTCCTCCTACAACAATCGTCTAGAATGACTCTGGATATAGAATAGATATACTCCTAGGCAAGTGATTTTGATGGAACAAAATGCACAGTCACGCCGCGCAGAGTGCCATAGTCAAACGTAAACATTTCATTGCCTGCGACTGGCATTGATTCAACCTTGTCGCTCTCACAGGAGGGGCATTTTTCCAACCCTCTTCCATCCAGATACGATGCGCACCAAAAACAAGAGCCGCAAAGCGTAAATTGCACATGCCTTGATATCCTTCTTCCCATATTTTTTTCATTTTTTATAATAGTTGTAGCTGTTTTTGTTTCCATTTTGATTTTTCACTCCGTTCGCCTAAACCGTCACAAATCTTTTCGTTAGTGAAGAATAGAGACGTACGTCACGCATTGCAATGGTTGTTGTTGCTTTAAAGGTTTCGATTGTTGGAATGGCTGCGGCACCGCGACGGCGTTGGAGTTTGCAGGGTCTTTTTGTTTCCGAGCGTTGATCAAACCTCTTTTAGACTACTACTCAGCAAACCTAGTTAGCCAAAATCCTTAATCCCTCGGTGCTGGAAGGTAGCTGGCAGTGCAAATTTGGCACTCCAGCCCTTCCCGATGCTTGTCTTGTAGTTCCAAAAAAAAACAAAAGCATCAGCCAAAAAAACAGAGGCCATTGCTTATACAGTCTGTCGAGACTGCTTTGACAAGTATTCTCCCATCGCACTGAACTCTTTCATGAACGTGTTCATGTCGTAGTTTAAGGTGTGAAGGATCGAACTCCAGAATGTTACCTGTCCGACCAACACGCCTACTTCTGCCAACTCTTCTTCTGTCGCACCGCTCATTTTCGCTGAAGCTCTGTGGAAGGTTTCACAGTAAGGACACTTCAATGTGGCCCCAACTGCCAAGCTAATCATTTCTCTGTATTTTGGAGGAATCTTTGATTCGCCCATCATGTAGTGTTTCATGATTGGCCACATCTGTACAAGAACGTCTTGCGGCACTGCAGCCATGAACCCCGGAATGCTTCCAAATGTTTTTTGTATCTCGGTTCGTGTTTGTTCGTAAGAAGAAGTAACCATTGCAGTCATTGTAGCATTAGATAAAATTGGGATTAATTTAGCGATTTATCACGGTAGTTCTATAAGGTGCATAGATAACGATATTTCTGGCGCCTTTCTCTTACTTGTCCTCTTCCAGCATGAATAAGAGCGCATAGAGAAGTCCTTGTCGTTTGCTGCTGCCGCCACTAGCATCTTGTGATCTTTGAAAGCTGTTCCCTTGCCATCTCCTTGTCATAGCAGAGACGGCACTGTTAATTTTATCGAGTCACAAAAATTGTCTCATCATTATTGTACTGACTGCAGAGTTAACAGAGCTATTCGGAAAACGAATATGTGCTGACGTTAGTCACATGGCACTCAAGACGCTAATTTTGTTAATAGTGACAACGGATGATTGATGACGGTCAGCCAGAATTTGGTGTTTTTCTCTTCTTATCACCTGGCCCGTAAATTGGTCCTGCTCAATTAACTCACAATCCGTTGTAATCACATTGTTCATCTGATCTACTGTCCGTGCACGCACATTCCTATGCATTGCCATGTTCCACGAATGTCGATTTGCAAATTAAATCGCGTGCTTAATTTCTTTTTATGAACAAGAATCAGGTTTCACAATCACCCTTCATTATAGTAGTTTCTCCTGAAAAATAGATTCAAGGATCTCTTCTAATGCTCAATTCATACCTATAGCCTTCTTGCCCTGCGATCAAGTCGTAGGTTTCAGATATGACAATTGACTGTAGCAAACCAATTCCTAGACTTCTTTGCGACGGTCAAGAGACACCTATCCCTGCTGCGGCAAACCCGTTCATTTTCAAACGAGGTTTGGAAAATCCTGATGAGCCTCCAGAAGCAGCACATATTCTGCCTACACGTATTGACTCGGAATGATTCTTCCTTTAACAGTGTCAGCGGCTTGTCTATACTCTTTTTATCATTGCAAAGAATTCCTCATCTGACATGCGCCTCTTTGCAGCAACCCATTGCTCCACATCACTTCCTGCCAAATAACGGAGTTTTGGATTGTCTGTGGTAGCTGCTTCCAAGACCTTCTCGGCCACAAGCGTTGCAGGTGCAGCATGGCTTGCAAGCTCGGTAAACGTAGACTGCCTTTCTTGCATCATTTTGGCATAGGGAGAGCGAGGGTCGGATGCTTGCTTGGCCATTGCAGCGTTGTTGCCAAAATTAGTTTTGATGAAGCCTGGTTCCACCAATATTACTTTGATTCCAAATTGATCTAGCTCATGGGATAAGCACTCGCTCAATCCTTCAAGTGCAAATTTTGAGCTGACGTACGCAGCCCCGCTAGGATATCCAAATCTCCCAGCACCGGAGCTCATGTTAATTATTCTGCCTGACATCTGCTTTCTCATCTGTGGCAGCGCAGCCTGTGTAACCCTTATGACTCCATAAAAATTGGTCTCAAATTGCGTCTTTATTTCCTCGATGGCTAGGTCCTCAAAAGGCCCGACCAGCCCATAACCCGCATTATTTACTAGAACGTCAATCCTGCCGGCACCGGAGACTATGGAACTTGTTGCATTCTTGACAGAGGAGTCCTCTGTTACGTCAAGCTGCATTGTACGGATGTCAAGGTGTTCCTTCCCTGCAATTGTTTGAAGGTTGCTGGCCTTGGCGAGATCACGCATCGTCGCGTAAACAACAAAGCCGTTTCTGGCCAGCATCAATGCTGTTTCAAGGCCGATACCGCTTGAGCTGCCCGTGATGACAGCTACCCTTTGTCTTTTATCATCTGATGGAGAAGGCATCGAAGACTATAATGAGGAAATGATACTTAAGCATCCTGCATGTCCAAAGTTGCATCATCATTTTGGCATTGTCAAGTTATCGGATTACAAAAACTATCTCATTGTTATTGTCTATGACCCAAAGAGCTGGCAGAGCCCAAGATGAAATTGAGAAAATACTCCAGGGGCATATTTTGGTCATGATGGCGCATTGCTGCTGATACAGACCATAAGAAGAATGACGGCAAAGTGAAATTCGACCTATGCAGTTGTGGGATCGCTTGCTGGAACAATTGTCCAGAAGATGTGAGAGTCAGTTGCCGGATGATAAGAAGCCACAAGAACATAGTACTGGACCACAAGGGTGTGAGGGCATACAACTAGGTGTCGAACTCTAAATTAGAAATTGTTTTAGAAGATTCTCCAGAAAATACTCCCAGCATGAATAATTCAGAGAATTCTAGAGCGATAACAGGAACTCAGGCGAGAAAGTCCGCCATAAAGTGGACATTGGTTCTTGGAATTATTCTTGCTGCGGTTCTTATGCTTACTACATATATCCTGCAACCTTTGGTTCCGAAAGACTACCTGATTTATCTACAAGTTGCAGAAGTCATTGTCGTCGGCTACTTTATCATCCTAGTTTTCAGCACAATTTCTTACAGGCTAGTTCTTACCCATTGTGCGCCTACTGCCAACTCGATCAAGAGTTTGGTCCGAACAGTCGGTGCCATAATAGTGATTGCATTCGTAATTTCATATCTGTCGCAGAATCCCATAATAGCTGCATCCATTAGCACTATCTCAGGGCTTGTTATTGGTTTTGCTTCTTCAAATTTAATTGGGAACGTCATCGCAAGACTGTATCTGGCTATTACAAGGCCGTTTAGGATAGGGAATAGCATAACGGTATTTGGGCAAAAGGGAACAGTTACAGATATCAGCCTTTTATACACCCGTGTAATTCTAGATGCCAATCAGGATGAAATGTTGGCACCCAACTCTAGCATGGTAGGTACATGGTTAGTGTTGGTGAAGGGGCGCACGAATGGAGCACCTGTCAAAACCATTTGATGAGGAGCATTGTTAATTTATTGGGTCACAAAAATTGTCAGCGGTTGAGGGACCGAGTAAAAGTCGCGCCCTTGCTTGACTTGTCCGTTCCGAGTCCAAAGTCGCTCAACATGGGAATGATAGCAACACCTAGAGTTTTTCTTGCCAGAAAATCCCTTTTTGCAAAACCAGTAAATAAGATGATTTACCAAGTGTCAAATTGACCCCGACCTGCGGGCCCCGCCGGGTTTTCTGTGGCTTTTCCCGGCTGGGCATGTTGGCACACTATAAGGGATTAGTAATAGTTTCAAGTGAATAACTTTAACGAGTTATGGAAACCCCGATCCCGTAAAATAGCCTGATGTTTAGGCCGAGGCAACTGCAGTGTTGCTCTCGAAAGCAGTTTTTATTCTCAATCACGGCGATTTTGGATTGGGCAGACAGTGCTCGCAATAAGTCCGAAATATGGTACTGCCCCACACCTCATAAAATGCAACGTGAGTTGCCACTGAAGGACAACTAGAGCAATACTGCGATGTAGATGTTGTCTCTATTTCATTGACATCCTCTATCGGCGTTGTTTCATATGGAGTTAGCATGGATCCAAGTGCCGCACAATAAAATAAAAGCAACAGGAGTACAAGCGAGTAATTTGCCATAGAGAAATCAAAATCATTGCAATGTACCCTTAACTCATTTATTCTATTATTTTGATCTTTTTCTGAAGTAGTTCCTATCGCCGCCCTGCGTAATCATGGAGCAAACTGATAAGGTATGCTGTCCACGTCTGCAAGAGCTTATCGAGACACACGAATGCTACGTTTGCTTTGATGAGCATGGATTTTTCATATTAGAACGCCCTCTACAGCTATATGCGGGCAACGAAGTTAATCAGAGTAGAGACGTAGAGGACCATGAAACGTTGCCATAAGCACGGCAGGAAAGGCATAAAATACTCCCACAGGTACGACGCCAACTATTGTACTCAGTGTGATAGGTGGCTTGAACCCAAATGCAAACCGATAGGCAGGGAACCCTGCGCCGTTTGTTTCTCCAGACCAAGAAGACCTAGTATGGCAGAAATCCCCTAGATCTCATTCCTAATCCCTTTTAGCTTGCATATTCCGAATGTAACAGAGGCGTCCATCACAAAACCTATGCAACTCTGCCATGTCGATATCTCCTCTATGGATCAGCACTTCTACAGCGGCGTCTTTTTTGCATGTTTCACAATGCGCCGACTGGCAGTGATGCCTTTTCAGGTCTTTTGCCTTTCAGCACGCTACTTCTTCTTGGAAATAATCGCTATTCTTTAGATGCGTATCAAATTCCGCCTTTGGTACACATTCATCACAGTATCTCTGCATAATTGTGAATTCCGGTGTTTCAAACAGTACCTCCTTGGTCGCTGGCTTTGAGCACAGATGACAGTAAGAAGGTATCGCGTTTTTACGGTACAAGTGCTGTCTAATTTCGTACGTATGTGACATTAAATATATACAGTAAAACTATTATTTAGTTTTTTTAGCATTTAAAATGCAGTTTCAGGCAATGTATCCTCAACTCTTTTAATGTAAAGTGATGCAAGAGTTTCTGCAGAAGGTGTCCACTTCCTTCTTGCCTCAGCGAGTATCTGGTTTTATTTCGTTCACAAGTTTTTCTACCGATAACCACAGGGGACAATCTTCGACACCATCTATTAATGAGTCACGAGACCCAATTTGTCTCCCTATAGACGAGATACACTGACCACCATTCGCAGCAAGATCTCGGCAACCAAATAGCAAGGGCCGAAATTTGATTGCGCAAAGTGTAGATTTGAACCTGCAATCCCGAGCTTGGCAAGTCCTTTGCTCATAATAATCAAAGATTTTAATATCGAAGCTAACGCGGTTGTTTACAACGGAGCGGTCATGGTCTAGTGGTTATGACTCGGGCTTCCCAAGCCCGATACCCGGGTTCGAATCCCGGTGACCGCATTTTTCATGCCTTGACCGGCGGGAGGGCGATCTAGCAGTGTCACACCTATGATTCAGAAATGGATGTCCTTTTTTGTTTTCATTTTTTGGCAAGCAGTTTGCGGGCGGATTGCAATTCAGCAAGATGTTTGGAATCTAGTTTCGGGTAGCTCATGTCAAGTCCCTTCAGGGTATCCAGAACTATCTGGGAAATGATAAGCCGGGTGTTTTCCTTGTCATCGGCAGGAACAACATACCAGGGGGCGTGGGCGGTGCTTGTTGCATGGAGACAGTCCTCATAAGCCTTCATGTAGCCACGCCAAAACTTTCTCTCCTCAACATCTGCCTGGCTGAATTTCCAGTTCTTCTTTGGATCGTCAATACGCTGGAGGAAACGCTTTCGCTGTTCCTCCTTTGAAAGGTGGAGAAAGAATTTGATTATTCTTGTCCCATTATAATGCAAATGCTTCTCCAGATTCACAATAGAATTGTACCTTTGTTTCCAGAACTTTTTTCCATCAGCTAACTCTTCTTTCTCCAGCCCTTCGCTGCGAAGGATTTCCGGGTGGATACGAGCGGCAAGCACCTCTTCATAATAAGAACGGTTAAAGATGCCAATCCGTCCCCGTTCAGGCAGGGAGAGGCAGCTTCTCCACAGAAAGTCATGTTTGAGTTCTGTTGACGTAGGATGCTTGAAGCTAAACACCTGGCAGCCTAGAGGATTAACGCCGGACATCACGTGCTTGATGGCACTGTCTTTGCCTGCCGCATCCATTCCCTGAAAGATCATTAACAAAGAGTTACGGTTCGACGCAAAAAGCAGATTTTGTTGCGAACTCAGTTTTTCGATGTGATCATCAAGTATCTTTTTGTACTCCGCGGTTGATCCGTATAGGGGCTTTACATTAGTCGGCCAGTTCTTCAGTTTTACTTTTTTCCCAGCTGCTACAACAAAATCCTCAGAATTAATCTTCATCGTTTTCGATTGGCACTGATGAATATATTATAATTTAGCTGGCTTTTTGCGTCAAAAGCGGCGGCCTTGTTCATCTAATTTGTCGTGTCAAAGTGCCAAGTTCGTTCAAGGAGCTCCTTTGTTCACAACATCGATACTTCTTGGTACGTCATTATGCCGTTGTCGTCTACCATGCGCTTGATGTCTGGAAGCAGCGGGAGCAGCTTGTCTGGCTCCTCCACGACTTCTATCACAAGCGGGTAGTTGATGGAGATGCCTTCGATGCGCAGGGTGGACTTGCCCCTCCTTCCAAAGCCATCGACGGCATTGACAACGGTGGCTCCCGAAATGCCTGCCTCCATCATGTAATCCAAAATTGCGTTGTAGAGCCTTTTGCCTTTCAGCTCGTCGTTCTTTTTTATCCTGATCGTCAGGCACCACATCCTTTTTGCCACCATGGGAAACTACTCTACCTTCCAGATCATGACGGACCTGCCAAAATCTGACATATTTGGATTGGTTGCCGTCTGCCATATATTTATCTCCAAGTGTTCTTTCAGATGCGCTTTTTCCTACTCCCGAGCAGGCGTAGAGAGAAAATATTGTGCAAATTGGTGTAAATCCGTAATCTACACTTGATATTTCTGGATTACATTTTTCTTGTTTAGTAATTTACTGAAAAAGAAGCCCTGTTTATATAGATCTTGCAGACATGACAAGACACATGGCAGCTAAAGCCAAGGAAAGACAACAAGCTCCCCAGCCCGGCGCGGAGCAGGGGCTTCCGGCAGTTTCCTCGTTCACGGACCCGCGGCTGCCGCACAACATGGAAAACGTCGTCAGCACGCTTTTGCAGGTAATGATAGCAAAAGAGATGATTTCGCTTGCAGAGGCAAGGCAGATAATGAAAAGCGGTGAGTCCTATCTCCACTGAAAAAAAATGTTTGCATAAAATTTTTTTGCCATCCACGTACCGAGGTCCGTCGCGCCAAACGTTTATCATCGATAAAGTAGTCTTTGAAACAGGTGTAGAATGAACGCGTTTGACAAGCACGCAAAGAGACTTGCTGCCTGGTGCGAGGATTGCGACGGCGTCTTTGACACAAAGCTGGAGGCGGACATGCACAGGGACCAGCAAGGGCACGCCGTCAGAACAACAGAATTCTGGGTAACAGGTAGATGGTAGCAGAGAAGCGACATCAAAAGATTAGGGCAGCGGTAGCAACATAATCACCCTTTTCTGATGCCGGAAAAAGGAGCATGTAGCACGATGCTCCGGACGGTTCGCACGACCTCAAAAATCGCCACCTTGACTTCGCCAAACGTGTTTCCAAGCAGCCTCACCATGACGCCGCTGTTGTTTGAGAGAATCGTGGCCCCTCCAAGGACTCCAGGTACGCCCTTCAGGCTGTCATTGATTTTTTCGCAGAGCTCGGCGACGTGTTTCTTCTCCGTCAGGATGTAGACGGTCCCAAAGGTGTCATAGTTTTCCAACATGCCAAACGGCTTCATGCTCCGCTTCTTTGGCTCCAAGATGGCCACATCGAAAAAGCGCAGTTTGTCCGTGGTCTGGTCGCGCCCGACTGCCTTTAAGTAGCAGATGTCATAGTCGAACTTTTCTCCCCGCGCGACCCTGCCGGGGGTGACTGCTTCCGAATACACCAGAGTTCCAGTCTCGTGGACGCGCAGGTTTGCCATCTGGTAAAAGCGCGAATCCTTGTACGGGATTATCTGGTCCGGGACGTATTCGAGGTAGCAGCCCTCACCGACATTGATGTTCACGACCTGCGTCGCAAAATTTTTCTCCATCCTGTACAGCCGGGTTGCGCCCTGGGTTGTCAGGTGCGCAAGCGCCTTGTTTTCAAGCGTAATGTCCATCCTGTACCTGTCTCCCTGCAGTATTCCTCCGGAAGGCGAGATGATGTACATGTACGCCATGCCGGGAAGGGCTTCTTCCAGGTACAGCGCCCGCTGCGTGTACAAGGGAACCTTGGAGTACTGCGTTTTTACCGAAGTCCTGCCAGTGTGCCTGTCTGCCTCAAGGCCTAGGACAAGGGCTCCAAGTTTGCCGGCCTTGCCGACTCCAAGCTGTTCGATTTTGGATTCGTACGCTGCTACTTCCGGCGGGATGCTTGGCGGAAGGTAGTATTCCAGCTTGTTGACGTCTTGTTTGTCTTCTTTTACCGGCTGTTGCTTCTTTTCAACGTCTAGCGATGGCTTTTGGTGCGGATTCAAACAAAACATCTCTGATGATGTGCTCTGCGACCTTGGCTACCCCTTCGTTCGTCTTGCAGTTGACAAAGGCGTGGGGCTTGTCACCGCGGACCAGCTTTGCGTCTCTGTCCATTATCGACAGGTCTGCGCCGACGAGCGGAGCCAGGTCTATCTTGTTTATCACTAGCAGGTCGCAGGTCTCTATCCCAAGGCCGCGCTTTCTGGGATACTTATCTCCTCCCGACACGTCTATGATGTAGATGAAATAATCTGCAAGGGCGGGGCTGAAAGTCGTGGTGATGTTGTCGCCCCCGCTTTCTATCATGATGAGATCCAGGTAGCTGCTGTGTTTTGATTCCATCTCTTCGACGACAGAGAGGTTCATCGACGGGTCCTCCCTCACCGCGGTGTGCGGGCACCCTCCCGTTGCAAGACCTATCACCAAGTCCTCTGCCATCAGCTGCTGGTCCCGGGCCAGGTTCCTGCGCATCCTGTCCGCGTCCTCTTTGGAAACGACGTCATTTGAGATTATCCCAACCTTGTAGCCCCGGGCCGCCAAAATGGGCACGACCTTCTCTATCAGCATGGTCTTGCCAGAGCCTACGGGCCCCCCTACTCCGATTCGAGGGATCCTTGATCTGCTCAATTTGCCTTCGCTCATGTAAATAATTTGCACTCAAGTAATAAACATTTTACTGCTCATCCTTTCGTGCTCGATCTGGATGATGTCTATCTGCGGAGCAAACTGCCATATGCCGTCCAGCGGCCTGTCGATGAACGACTCTACAGTTTTAGAAATGGTCGGCTTTAATTCGTCCAATATCCTCTGGCCGTCGAGGTGCTGCAGCATGCCAAGCCTGAGCGCGGCTGCAATTATGCTGACAGAGAATGAGTAGAGCATCATCATCCCTGCTTTGCGCTTTGGGATAGAAAGCGCGCTTGCGGCAACTCCAAGGGCCACGGGATAGGGCCCTGACGCGCGGCCGTCCTTTATCGCATCTGCATAGTCTGCCAGCATTTTATTGTCCTGTATAAACGAATGGACGCATTTTACCAGCTGCGTGCCGGACCTTATCGAGGCACTGCGGATCTCCTGCACGAGCCGCATCGCGACTATTGTGTTGTCTACCTCAAGCAGAAGGGAAAGGTTGGACGCAGACGCGTGTTCGTAGGCATTGCCGAGCGCGGTGCAGTCGGCGGGACCTATCTGCTGCTCGAGGAAAACCTTTATCAGGTCTCGAAGTTCCGCCGCGTTCATCTTGTTGTTTTTTCTGCCGCCGTAAAAAATCGCTTCCAGCCCGCTGGACATCGTGTACATGCCGGTGGGAAAGAAAGAGTCCGCAAGCTGCAGCATACTCAGATCAGTTATCATGTCTGAAGAAGTATTGTCAGTGCTCATGCACGTCCAGCCCCTCGTTTGGCTCAAAGACCATCTTCATGCTCTTTATCTCCAAGTGATCCCGGAGTGGAGAAAACATTTTCGTAAACATTTCGATCTCGGATTCCGACTGTATCGGAAAATAGATCTTGCGGTCTTCCAGCTTCAGCGGCCTGTGCAGGTTCCCTATGGCGTGCCCGACCCGGGCAGGGATTTCCACGACATCGTCCTTGTGGAGGTTATCCCTTACCTCCAGAGAGATGACGTTCTCCGGCTCTAGTTCAAGGACGACCATCTTTTCGTCGGTGAGCAAAAGGACGTCGCCGTGCCGAAGCTTTGTGCCGGAGGGAAGCGTCAGGGCGATGTCTGTGCCCTTGTCCGTCGCCTTTCTCATCCTCACGCGCTGAGACTCCATCCTGTGTATCTTTATGGATTCGCACAGCAACCGCGACGACATTTCTTCGTGTCTTTTTCTCAATTCCTTGTCACGGTAGATGTTCCCCACGACCGAATCTATTGTGAGCAATGTCATTGCGCCCTGTCCTTCTTTTGCCCGCCTGTCTCTTGGTTATGCTTTACCGCCTTTATCAAGTCTGTGAGCCTCTGGGTATAGTCGACATGGCCCAGGTGCGCAAAGGCGGATCTTGGGACGAATGCGAACAAGAGCCCGTCGTCGTCCATCCGGACTTTCGCGCCATTTTCAAATTTCTCGGCTATGATGCAGGTGGTGGCCCTGTGGTCAGGATAGTCGAGGTTCAGGTGGGAGGCAGGGTCTACCAAACCTGACATCGACTCTATCCTGCCTGCTTTCAAAGTCACGTGCCTTATCCTGGAGCAGTCCACCACGTGCATCTCTTCATCGACATTGCTTTCTTCGACGCAGTGCCTTATCATTGAACCGGCTACTACCTCTTTGATTCAGAGAACGCCTGCTGGCTCAGGTCTTCGGCTGCCAGGTTCCTGTCAATCCTGAGGACGGATTTGGCGATCTCGCCTGCCGACTGGAGCGCCGTCGTCTTTACCATCAGCGGGTCCACCACGCCCATCTTCCACATGTCGGCCGGCTCCCCGGAATTGATGTCGATTCCGTACCCCGGGGGCGACGCCTTTGCGGCCATCACCTTTTCAAGCCCATTAAAGCCGGCGTTGGTGAGTATCTGGCGCATTATACTTTCAAGGGCAGTTGTCACCACTTCAAGGCCCACCTGCTCCAGACCCTTGAGCCGGAGCGCCTTTACCTTCTCCATCACGTGCAGTTCGGCCGCGCCTCCCCCTGGCACGATCCCGGTGTTAAGCGCCGCCTCTGCCGCGTTGACGCCGTCTATTGCGGCCCTCCAGCGCTCAAGGGACGTCTCTTTTGTCGTGCCTGACACTATCATCGTGACGATGTTGCGCCCCGACCCGCCTTCAAGGCGGATCAAATTATTTTCTTCGTCTTCACTGACGCGCTCGGCGCAGCCGAGTATGTCCGGCCTGCCAAGGTCTTCCATGACGCGGACCGGCTTTGCCCCGATGTACCGGCACAGATGCTCGATTTCCTCGCTAGAAATTCTAGCAGCAAAGACCCTCTTTGCGACCAGCATGTCTTCGACGGCAGGGTCAACCTCCGGCGACGCTATCAGTATCACGTTTGCGCCTGTGGACAGCATGGCGTCTACCGCCTCCTTTGATTTTTTGATTCTGTCGTTTTCCATCAGGAGGATTTCCTGGTACTTGTTGTTCTCCTTCATCCACGCCTCCTTTACGGGCTTCAAGTCGAGCCGGGTTATCATTATCTTTGCCTTGCTTACCTCCAGGGGAAGCTCCGGGTCCATCCTCCCTCTTTCAAGAACGACTCCGTTTATGACTTGGTCTTCCATGCTGGTCTTGCGGATGACCATTATCGACTTGTTGAAATCGTACTTGCCGCCGTTGAACCTTGCGTTCTCCCCGACCGCCCTCAGGGCGGATAGCACAAGGCCGGCGAGCCTTTCGCCGTCGAGCTTTGACGCAAGGGAGGTCCTCACCACCTGTTCGAGGACAGAGTCGTCAATTGCAATCTGCCTTGCCTCCTGTTCCAGCAGGCTGCACGCGTGCCTTACTCCGCTGTCTATCCCCTCGACGACCTTGGTTGGGTGGACGGCCAGCTCCTTTATCAGCCTCTTGCCCTCCTTTATCATCTCTGCAGACATTACCACCGCAGTCGTCGTCCCGTCGCCCACTAGCTGCTCCTGCCTCTCGGCTATTTCCACTATCATCCTTGCCACCGGATGGATGGCCTTTAGCGAGAGAAGTATCGTTACCCCGTCGTTAGAGACGTGCCTGTTCATAGTCTGGTCCACCAGCAGCTTGTCAAGCCCCTTGGGCCCAAGCGTTGTCCGGACCGTGTCGGCGACAGCCATCACGGCGTTAGAATTTGATTCGAGGGCGTTGAATTCGACGTTCTCTGCCATCGGCCGCCAAACTCCGCCAAAAAATGGGTTCGACATATTGTGTACTACTAATTGCATCATGCCGGCGAAGATAAAGATATTTCAACCAGAGACAGGAATATAAAAAAAGAATATTGTTCTGTGGCAGGCCATAGCAGTATTGTCCTGCGCCACAGGTTTTGTCAGGCCATAAAGTACCTCTGCGCCAAGCTCAGCTCCGCCGCTGGGTCCACCGTCGCTATCTTGCCGTCCAGCTTTACCTCGTACGTTTCCGGGTCTATGTCGATTTTTGGCGTGGCGTCGTTCCACATCATGTCCTTCTTGCTGATATGCCTGCAGTTCTTTACCGGCAGGCAGGTTTTTTCAAGCCCCAGCTTTTGCGGGACTCCTAGCTCAATCGCGCGCTTTGAAGTGAATGTGTAGCTGGTCTTGTGGACGGCTTTTCCCATGGCGCCAAACATCGGCCGATAGTACACTGGCTCTGGCGTCGGAAGCGATGCGTTCGTGTCGCCCATTATCGACCACGCGATGAACCCTCCCTTCAAGACCATCTTTGGCTTTGCGGGAAAGAATGCCATCGGGTACATTACAATGTCGGCATACTTGCCCACTTCGATGGAGCCCAGGTACTCTGATATGCCGTGCGTGATCGCCGGGTTGATGGTCGTCTTGGCGATGTAGCGCTTGGCCCTAAAGTTGTCGTTGTCGCCTGTCTCCTGCGGAAGCCTGCCCTTCATCTTCTTCATCTTGTCCGCAGTCTGCCACGCGCGTATGACCACCTCGCCTATCCTTCCCATCGCCTGGCTGTCCGAAGAATACATGCTGAGCACGCCTTCGTCGTGCAGGACGTCCTCGGCCGCGATGGTCTCTGCGCGTATCCTGGATTCTGCAAACGCGACGTCCTCTGCGACTGCAGGGTTCAGGTGGTGGCAGAACATGAGCATGTCAAGGTGCTCGTCGACGGTGTTCTTGGTGTACGGCCTTGTCGGGTTGGTAGACGACGGCAGTGCAAAATGCTCTCCGGCTATCTTCATGATGTCCGGCGCGTGACCGCCTCCGGCGCCTTCCGTGTGGTAGGTGTGGAGCGTCCGGCCGTCTATGGCGTTAATCGTGTCCTCGACATAAGCGCACTCGTTGATAGAGTCGGTGTGTATGGCAAGCTGCGTGTCCGTGGCGTCGCACGCCTTGAGGGACGCGTCCAGCACTGCGGCAGTAGTTCCCCAATCCTCGTGATCCTTCAGGCCACAGGCTCCCGCATCTATCTGTTCCAGCTGCGTTGCAAGCGACGGGTGCGAGTCGTTTCCCTTGCCCAGGAACCCCCAGTTCATCGGGGTGTCCTCTATCGCCTCCAACATCCTGCTCATGTTGAACACGCCGGGAGTGCAGGTAGTGGCGTTGGTCCCGTCCGCGGGACCCGTCCCTCCTCCAATCATGTTGCAGACGCCGCCGCTTATGGCGTCGATGTACTGCTGCGGCGCAATGTTGTGCACGTGGGTGTCAAAATGGCCAGCGGTGCAGATGGTGTGCTCGCCTGCGGTGGCTTCGGTGCACGCCGAGACTACCATGTTCGGGCTGATTTTGTCCATCGTGTAGGGGTTTCCCGCGCTTCCTATACCGGCAATCTTGCCGTCCTTGATGCCAATGTCCGCTTTCACGATTCCAAGCACAGGGTCCAGAATGACGGCGTTTGTAATGACAAGGTCAAGCGCGCCGTTTGCGCTCGTGACTCCGGGCGTCTGCGCAAGGCCGTCCCTTATGGTCTTGCCGCCACCAAAGACTACCTCGTCTCCGTGCGAGATGAGGTCCTTTTCAACCTCTATCATCAAGTCGGTGTCGCCTAGCCGGACCTTGTCGCCCGTCGTGGGACCATAGAGGTCGGTGTATTGCTTGCGGGTTAGTTTGAGAACCATATTTTTTTATCACCTACGCTCCACCAAAGCCAAGCTGCCTGGCTTTCTCTATCGCGTTGCGCATTACCACGCTTGAATTCATGCTGCCCATGGTCAGACCGTTGAACCCGTAGCAGATCCTCGCCCCGGCTAGCTCGCACAGTTCCACGTCCTTGCTGTCTCCGGGCTCAAACCTCACAGAGGTCCCGGCGGGTATGTTCAGCCTGTACCCAAACGCCTTTTCCCTTGGAAAGTCAAGCGCCCTGTTAACTTCGAAAAAGTGCGTGTGCGAGCCTATCTGGCACGGCCTGTCCCCCTTGTTCTTTACGGTCAATTTGACGGTCCTTCTGTCGGTGTTGCAGACCACGGGCTCTGACGACAATATGTATTCCCCGGGAATCATGGCCTTGTTTCCGGCCTCCTTCCTTCTTTCAGCGCCCCTTGCGGGCTGTTGTTGTTGTTTTTTTTTAAAACCTTTTCTTTTTTCTTGGCCATTTTTCTAATCTCACCTATCATTATTGGACTGGATCGTGCACGGTGACCAGCTTGGTCCCGTCTGGAAACGTTGCCTCCACTTGGACAGTGTGTATGAGCTCCGGGACGCCGGACATGACGTCGTCTTTTTTCAGCACGGTTCTTGCCGACTGCATGAGGTCGGCCACGCTTTTTCCTTCTCTAGCGCCCTCCACCACATAGTTTGCGATAAAGGCGACCGTCTCGGGATAGTTCAGCTTTATCCCCCTCTCCTTGCGGCCCATGGCTATCTGCGCTGCCGTCCAGATCCACATCTTTTCCATTTCTCTCGGTGCAAGCATCATTTCTGCAGGATATACCTCCGTGACTTGAATGCTGATCTGACTATTTTAAATTTAGAAAAATAAACTACTACAATAACAATTCTTGTCGATTTCCTCGTCACGCGCGATCATTTTCAGTTAATGTTAGTCTACGTAGACTGATTTCTGTCGCTGCAAGCTAGTGAAAAGAGAGAGAAGGATCAGGCAGGCTGGCAGTTTGGAGGAACTGCCACGCTCAGCCAGAAATGGATCTGCTGGTAGATGCCGTTCTTGCTTACGGGCAGGGTAAAGTCAAGCCTGTTTCCATCCTTGGTCCATATCGAAAGGAAATTGGAAACTATGGCCTGGCCGAACATGTTTGTCACCGTTGTTTCCAGCCCCTTTCGAAAACCGAGTCTGTCGATGTCAGAATACCAGATGAAATATGCATTTTCATCGTTTGCCATCTCGGCAGGTGTTCTAGAAGCCTGCTTCTTGATTTTTGTCGTTGGGTCCTTGCCTGCAATCAGGAGAGAGGGATAAGGCGCGAGGCCGGCTACGAATCCTAGGTCCACAAAATTTGTGGCCAAGCTCTTTTTTGTCACGATGACCCGGCTCGTGGTAAAGTCGAGAGAATAGTTCCTTGACCACCCGCCCTTTTTTTCGGAGCTTAATCTCAGGATAGTTGCTTCGACATTGTTTTCGTGGCACCAGTCGATGTACAGCCTGACCTTCTCTGAATCAGACTTGTCCTGAATCCTTGCGGTATAATCCTGAAGGAATTTTTGAAACATGGTCGGGGTCAATTCTGCTGCTCATCCTCCGGACATGCGACCTGACGTGACAAGATAGGTGGAATGGCCATCATGCCGCTACGGCCTTGACCACCCTATGCCTGCCGGAATGTGCTGGAAGCCGGACGTGGCAAGCAGAAACACCCACGCGGTAAACACGAACGGGCCGGTCAGGGCAGGCAGCCCCCACACCCCAAAGAACTTCTGCAGTGCAGGCATCAGAAACGAGCAGCCTATCGTTGCAAAGACCGCCATTGCAAAGGACGCCGGCGTGAGAGGCACAAAGCTTGTCAGGGCTATCATCACAAGGACCTGATTGAACCCGTGCAGTCCCAGCCGGATCTCTGCAGTCGGGAGTTTCGTGAGTATGGCCATCGCAACTCCTATCCCCGACCCCAACAGCGCCATCAGGCCGGCCAGGTACAGAGGCGAAAACGGGTCCCACTGCGTAGTATACGCGTTCGTCCACCAGGGCCTATCCTGCACGCCGGCGATAAACGGGGCAAGCTCAAATGCAAGCGTAAGGCCGACGACCCAGAACAGCCCCGTCTTCCAGTTTTCCACGAACGTGACTTGGGACACGCCCTTCAAGGTGGCGATGATGAACTCCTTTGGCGTCCACTTGAAGGCAGACTCTTGTACCAACGCGTTTCCGCTTCCAGAAATCAGATCTTCCTTGGGCGGAGGGGCAGGAGCAGGCCATATGTCGTGGCCGAACCTCTTTGTGGCATACATCAGCGCCCACGTCGTAAAGATAAAGGATGAGGTAAAGCCGGGGATCGCGTATCCTTTTCCGCCCTGTACGAAGACGTCTCCCATCAGGTGCGCAAAGGCCATCCATGTGAACGCCGTTATCGCCGCGCCAAAAACAGAGATGAAGAACGTGTACTTGTTTGCCTTGACGAAGGGCCCGGAATAAAACGCCATGCCCGTGAGGATAGAGTTGTAGCCAAACAGTCCGAACGTCACGAGGCCATAGTCGGCGCCTGCAAGGATGGCGATGCCTGCGCCTATCATGCCGGAAAGCGCCATCATGCCGCCTGCTTTTCTCGATGCAAGCGTCACTCCTGCAAGGATGAGTATGCCCGTTATCGGAGAGCTGAACAATGGAACTTCGGCTATGCCGTTGAACAGGGTAAAGAAAAAGTCTAGAGCAGGGTTGCCCGTCGAAAAAGTCGGTATGGCCATTACACTGGAACTTTCTGAAAGTTCAGTTTAACAATTTGTCAGCCACGCCGATTTATTAATTAGAAATTGTTCTTCCTCAAAAACGATTCCTGCTCTTTTGTAGATATTGTGCATGTCAGCATCGCGCTTCTAATGTACGAGAATATATGCTTGCGCATGGCATTTTCAACCTTTTATAGATGGCATTCCACTGCTACCACGTGGGAAAACGAGTATTACGGATTTACGTCTACGTAATACCCCTAATAATAAGGAGCGTCGCCGATGGCTGACGGGTGGACGTTTGTCCTGACCTCGATACCAGCGATGGTGGTCCTCGGGATGAGGCACGCGCTTGAAGTTGACCACATCACTGCAATAGACAACCTCGTACGGCTGCACAACGCCAGCAAGAGGGCAAGGCTGGTGGGCACCGGATTCAGCACGGGCCACATGATCTCTGTGCTTGGGGAAATGATTTTCATAATCTACGTGATCGGAAGCGCCACGGGCGCCAGCTCACTTGCGTTCTGGGGCGGGATAATCGGCGCAATAGGCATAGGAACAATCGGCGCAAGCAACATCTATGCGATGAAAAAGTGGGGCAGGACGGGCGCCGCCATCCTTGCAAGCAAGGTTCTGTCAAGGACAGAGATGCTCGGGCCGTTTGGCTCCGCGCTGATAACAGGGATGGTCTTTGGACTCGGTTTTGACACTGCGACGCAAATCTCGGCAATCACGCTGTCGGCAGTAGCTTCAGCGACACTTGGCATTCAGGTGGCACTGGTGCTTGCAGGGGCGTTTGCCGTCGGGATGATCCCGCTCGACACGCTGGACAGCTTTGTACTCCGATCCGCATTTTCTAGGATATTCAGCACGAAGGGCTTCAGGTACCTGTCGTACGCGCTGAGCGGCGTGGCACTGTCGGTTGCCGCGATGGTATCGTATTCGATTCTGGCAGGCACGGAAATGATTCCAGAGTGGCTTGGTCCGGCGCTCGCAGTCGGGATAATCGCCACCTCGTTTGGATATTCGTACGTTACAAAGGCAAGAAGAGAAAGCAAAGAAGGAGGTGGTGTCATCAAGGAAAAAATGCCGCACAGCCACCCTCCCAATTTTCGCAAAGGAGAAGAAGACGGAAAAGCCAGCCCGGGAGGAGCCCTGTAAAAATTATTCAAGGACAGCGAGCCAATAGATGCTGTTGTCGTTGGATAGCATCGACCGGCTTATCCTTTCAGAGCTCTGCAAGAATTCAAGGCAGGACGCTGCAGAGATATCCGACCGCTTGAAAAGTCACGGCCACAAGCTAAGCGAGTCAAAGATAGAATCCAGGATCAAAAAGTTAGAGCATGAGGGAGTGATAACCGGATACACGGTATCGGTCGATCCTAAAAAGATTGGAAGGCGCGTGATAAGGGTGGCGCTTGGCACGTTCAAAAATTCGCAGCACCTTCCGACGAGGATAGAGGGCTTGAAAAAATACCTCGCAGACGCGCCGTTCGTGTTGTTTGCGAGCAAGACAAGGGGAGGGTACGACTGGATATCCGTCCAGGCGTTTCCATCCGAAGAGATGGCGGACGAAGAAGGCGACGTGTTCAAGAACGTGTTCGGAGACATCATACAGGTGTACGAGGAATACGACTGCGTCCCGCTAAAGGACCCGTCTGTCCACGCCCTTGCGTTCACTGAAAAGGAATACCGAAAATTCCTTGGCGAGTGGAACCCGCCGTCTCTTCCCTGATGATGAAAGAAATTATTATTATTAGTCAGTCTTTCAGGCTGTTTTTGAACCGGATGTTTTCATCGATCAGCGAATGGATTTGCAGCCGCATATTCATCAAGTAGTTGATTATCTCGCCCCTCTTGTCCGGCTCGATAGTGGTGTGCACCTCGTTAATGAGATCGTCAGTCCTGTTGAGCGCGATCTTGAGGGTCAGCGATGCCTTTCGGACCACGACGACTGCTCTTGAATGACGGGAATGGGAAGCGATGCTGCCGTCAGCAATTTCATCATCGTTATTATTATCATTGAATCCCTCTTCGTTTCTCAGCGTCGTCTTTAGCTCACGGATCTGCCTGACCGTCAGGTTGTTGCTGATGACGGCGCTTGCTATCTTGGACTGCGTTTGCGCGGGAATCCGGGCCAGTTCCATGCCCTGACTCACGTTGAGGGTGTTATTGGAAATTTTTTGTATAATGTCTGTAGGCAGTTTTAGCAGCTGCACGTGGTGCGAAACATATTCCTCGCTCTTGCCTATTTTCCGGGCAAGCTCGCTGACGCCGCCCCAGCCAAAATCGACGATGTACCTGCGGAACGCTTCCGCCTCCTCTATCGGGTCCATTGACTTTCTTTGAATGTTTTCTGTGAGCTGCATTTCAAACGCCTGCTTGTTGGACAGCTCCCTTATCCTTGCAGGGACGAACCTCCAGCGCAGGGTCCGGCAAGCCTGGAACCTCCTGTGCCCCGCCACGATTTCAAAGACGTTTCCAAGGGGCCTTATCAATATGGGCTGGATGAGACCGTGCTCCCGTATGCTGCCGACCAGCATACTAAAGTCAGAATCGGTTTTCTGAAATTTGTCCCGAAGCGCAAACTGCGACGGGCGGATCATCTTCATCTCGATTTGTTCGATTACACTGGAATCGACAAATTCCACTTCTCCAATAATATCGCTGCTGGGCTACTTATGCTTTCTAGGTTTCATCATAATTGCGGATCATTATGATGAATTGCTTAATAAAATACTACTTTTCTTCTAGAAAATTTTAGACGAAACAATTTTCAGTCTTTTTTGCTTGTCAAGAGCCTCTATAATATTTTACAGACGGCATCATCGTAATTGGTTCCGCCTCCTTCTTTTCGAATAAAACGCCTCCTCCGGCCCGAAAAGCTCCCGTACGTCGGAAGGGAGCAGCTCGTGTTCTATGGATGCTTGGCCCAGCGCCAGATCCTTCATGAAATCGTCGCCCACGATTTCGGCAAGATGCGCGGTGGGGCGTATGTACTCTTTCCCAACCCAAGAAGGATATGCTGGCCTTGCGTACCGGCATTTGTCGGTGAGCCTCAGCGTAAAGTACCAGGCAAGCCCCTCCCGCAATTGATGCGGGTGGTTCTTTGAGATTATCCCGTGCAAGAGCTCGTGCAGGTAGTGGCCGAACTTGGCCGCGTCGGACCTGATAATTATCTCTTTCAGGCGGTAATCCGTGAGGCCTACAAGCCTTGCATCATTGACAAAGGGTTCGGACTGTCTTCTCCTGGATGCCACTTGGACCTCCATCTCCCAGCTTCCGCGGCATATCAGCACGTCAAACGAAGTGACTATCCCAAAGTATGCGCTTATCGCCCTGTTTGCATATTCAACAAGGGAGGATATTTTGCAGGCCTCTTCGCTAGTCACTTCTTCTCCACTGAGAAAGGTAACTTGGCATTTTTGCGGCATGCGCGTGTATACTGGTATATATCACGTCATCCTATTTCAAATCTTATCTAGCCACGGTTGGAGATTTTTTTCATGAAGGAGCTTGACATAATTATCCCTCATGAGCAGTTGGGCGCGCTGAACGAGATACTGCACAAGCACAAAGTAGGAGGGATGTATTTTGTCCAGATCACCGGACGCGGCAAGGCCGAAAGGAAGGAGGTAGAGATCCACGTTGAGACGTACAAGACGGGAAAAAGGTATGTCCCGGAATTCGGCAGCAGGACGATGGTGGTCGTAGTCATCCCCGACTCTATGCAAAAGCCGGTTGTCGATGACATCCTGTCAAGGCTCAGCACTGGCGAGGCAAGCGACGGCAAGATTTTCGTCAAAGACATCCACGAGGCGTACGACATAGGCACAAAAGCTTCCGGAGAAAAGGCCGCGCTTTAGGCTAGATAGATAGATAATTAATTAAAATTTCAATTCATCAATCAGACAGGAAAAATTCATGTTGCTAGAAGAACCGAAAACGTGGTAGTCATGAACTGAAAAAGGAGTAGAGAGAGAGTGGTAATTCAGTTATCACTCTTCATGCTTTTTGTGTTGTCTGTCTCACCAGTCATAGTCGTCGTTGTGATCATGGTCCTTGTTGTGGTGCTTGTGGTGATGATGGTCATGATCTCCGTCGTGATGATGGTGATGATGATGTCCGTCATCGTGGTGGTCGTAGTGGTCGCCGCCATCAGCAAATGCAGCAGTCGGCGCTGCCATCACTGATGCTACCATCGCGACACCCACGGCCAAAAGGGCGAACGTCAACATCTTTTTCTTGTCTTCCGTTACAGTTGTTGTTGACATTGTACGATCGATGCAGTACAGGTTTTAATCATTTGGGAAACAATTGGACGCGATAAACTTTTGCAAGGACAGAATATGATATTTTTCCAAGAACAAAGTTAAGCCAGTCTTTTATTCGATGCAGGGATCGCGTCGCTATGTAGCGCGGCATTGTCTTGGCAGGTACATGGGCATTTCTTGCGTACGTAAAGTGCGGCTGCCATTTGGCCGTCTGCTCTTTGCCTGCTTGGTTATGCTTTTTTGACCGAGCTGGAAAACTGTGCACGAAATGAAATATTGGAGCGGAATACAGACTGAAAAAAGAGAGGAAGGAAGAGGTGATCGCAAAGATATGGAGGAGAAGAGAAATTGAATCTCTCTTCTCGGCAATTTCCTCCTTCCTCCTCCCATCTTCTGATGCACATGCAAGTTTCTGCATCCACTCTCGATCATCGTCGTTGTCGTCGTCTATCAAGATGAGCGACTAGTTCTTCCGATTCGGTACTCCTCACGCATTATTTCATGTGAGAGCAAGCTCACCCTCTACGTTTTTACCTGTTGCAACGAACTGTTGAGTCACAGGAGGGTTATATTTTAGGGATAGATGATTGCTGTTGCCATTGAAGGTGATTGTGGCGCTATTGGCATTTATCTTGTTCTCGGTGAACAAAGATGCAGCGAGCTTGCCTTTATCACCATCCTGATCTGTAAAATCTGCATTTACAGTCAGTTTTGCGCCGCTGGCCTTGAGAGAGATATTGGAAAGATCATATGTTGCAGCGGTGTTGCCTTTGTTGTCTTTGATTTCTGCATTTCCAGACACAGAGCCTTCTTGTACCCGAATGATAGTGCCCTTCTTGCTATCGATGTCCACTACTCCTTCAATGTGTACGAATGCGTTTGCATTTGAACCACTTACCTTTCCAGGAGCATTTATGTCAAGTGTGAATTGCTTGGTAGCACCAACGTTACCCTGAATAAGGCATTGAGCACCAGGGGGACAGCCGCCACCGCCGTTATCGTTGCCCTGGTCCCCTCCTGGCTCGTTGCCACCACCAATATTACCTACCGCATCTTGCGCAATGATGCTTTGCTGCGGGTTTAGAGGTTCTGCCGCCGCTGCCGACCTTGCCATGCCGCCAATCGCGGGTGCTATTGCCAAGCCTAACGCAGCAACCACCAAAATGAGCATGGCTGCATTTCTTGGGCTGATAGTACCTCTGCTGTTGCTACTTACAGATTTCTTTTTTTTGTTGAAAAAAGACATAGTATGATAATAAGCTTCAGGCAAGTAAAAAGTCTGGCGTCACCTTCTACCCTAGTAATTATTTGATATAATTTCTGCTAATTGCTTTAGCTTATAATTTCAATAGCAGTTATACCAGAACGTCTATCTCGTTTGTACATTTAATTCAAAAATTGCATATATATTATTGGCTCCCGCTATACGGGTAGAGACTGGGGCATTTCAAATTACAAGCGTGTACATCCGCCTTTACTAAAAAATAACTATAGTGTCATTTCGTTTGCCCATCATATATGAAATAAGGAAAGGTTGAAAGAAAAAAGGAGGAGACGGATCTCCTTTCTTCTTTTATCGACCAGCCTTGTTACATAGGGCCGGTAACTTTGGTGCACTCTGTCGCTTGCTCATCACCCATACGGGCTTGCTCGCATTCTTGTTGAGAATTCCAGCAACTCTGGTCTTCAGGGTCTCCTGCTACACCGTAGCACCATGAATTATGCGTAGATTCGTCAGGCTGTGCATTTGGATTTTGAAAACATTCACCCGTGGCTTCTTGGTCTACCATCTGCATATCTTGGCATTCCTGTTGGGAATTCCAGCAGCTGGTCAGCTGTTTGCCATCGGCATCGGTACCCTGGTTATAGCACCAAGAATTGTCGGTGTTCATGTCATTCATGCCGTCGGCACTGTTGTCTGCCGGGGCATTGTCGTCATTGGTACCGCCACCAGCAGTACCGCCGCTGATTGCAACCTTGTCTGGGACGATGAAGCTGCGATTTGGAATGTGCACTGTAGAAGGTTCGGCAGCTGCTGTTCTGGTTATCAGGCCAGCGCCGAACGCGGGCGCCAAAGCTATGCTCAATGCAGCAACTATCAAAATAGTCAGTAATGCTGCATCATTATTTCTTCTCGGTTTACCATCTTTTCTGTCAACAACAAAAGACATTTCGATATGATATCTTGACAGCAATAAAAAAATATAATGTCGACGCATACTATGGCAATTAATCTATAAAAATATGGGTAATTGCATTATCTTCGTATCCTATAGGTATATAGATATACAAAATGTACTGGATTTTTTAGTTTGCTCAAGGCAAGCCGCATCACGCATAACTGCAAAATACAATTTCGGTTAGATAAGTGGCAAAAATTTGCAAAATCATGCTTTTTTTATAACTTGAATTTTCACGATAAGTACATTATATGCTACATTTACTCAAGGCTTTAAAACTACCTTAACGCTATACGTTACATAATGTCTGTGTCTGTGAAGCAACTTTACTTATTGATAGTAGGAGCCCTCGTCGCGTCACTTGGCACCATAACAACACCGCTTGCATTTGCAGGGTCAGCCAGCGGCCAATTCACAAGCGTCGCTGTAGGAGGAAGCGTCGGGAGTAGCAGTAATGGCGACGACGAAGCCTCTGCTACAGACTCGGCAACAAATGGAGAGGAGGGGCGAGACTTTGACGCGCAGGGAACAATCAATACAAGAACAGACATTACAGAATCCCTAAGTTATAATTTAGAGGGTAGTTGGAATATCCAAGTAAGAAATGGCGAAGTTGTACAATTTGACGCAGCCATGGCCGCCACACCTTCTGACACCAATCTTGGCAAGTCCCACTCTCATGAATTACTGAACTATCAGCCAACGACCGTGGGTGTTTTGGATTCTAATAATAACTTCTTTACCAGTGGCATGATTGACATTGGAACTAATGGCAAGGTATCATGGCAGAATGTACCCGTTGTGATAACTTTTCGTGATAACGGCGGGACGATCACCATCACACTTGATGACACAAAGGCAGGCCATCATTTTGCAGGACAGCCACTAACTGGCACAGTAGAATCAATCACGCCATGTCTAGAGAATCCAGGACCTGCGATGTCTATTGAAAACATTTGCCAAGCGGCAGGAACGGCAAATGATGAAGGAAATGGTGACACGGGCGCAGGTTTTAGCGGTGGCAGCAGTCAATTTACCGTAACAATCGATAGCGATACGTTTGGGCCTAATGAAACACCCGGAGTTAGCGGCAAGGTGAACGACGGAGCTGCGGGCACGGTGGCGCAGGTAGATGTTCTGGATTCTTCAGGCAAGGTAGTGTACAACACCGTGGCAGGAGTCTCGTCGGATGGCAGCTTCTTTACGACATTGAAGGAGTTTTCTCCGGGTCAGTACAACGTGGTGGTGACTTATCATGGGAAGACAGGTACCGCAAACTTTGAAGTTGTAGAGACTGGAACATAGAATATCATGTAGCACGCGCATGTACGAAACGAGAAGGTCTTTGCAATAGTGTAACATGCTATCTTGTCGCCAAGCGGTACGGCCTGCCGGGCCGGAACGCAATCGTCCTTGCAGACACTCTGTCGCGGATGCCGCGCCTGTTCACCTCGTTGTTCTGCGGGCGGGACGTGCCGTGCTCGTCCACTATCTCCACCTCGACGTCATCGTGGAACTTTTTCTTTACAGCCCACGCCATCGAAAGTGCCATTCTCATGTTGCCGTCGCCTATCTTGACCACCTTTCTGTGTGAGCTGACGCCTCCAAGCACCGCGGAAATCTGCTCTACGGCGCTTGCAGGTGACGACTCGACGATGCTTGCTATCTCTTCGTGTAGGTACATGATTGAGATGCCTATCCTGTTGCCCGGGTCGATGCCGATTGTCAGCTGGTCGTCTGCGTGCGAGCCCACTATGCTCCGGAGTATCTTTGCCTTGGCTATCGCAGGGTATCTCGCAAGCTCGGTGTCGAGCATCACTGCCTTTCTTCCCGAAATTATGCCCGCCTCGTCGCGCGTGGTAATTACTACCTTGCAGTCAGAGTCTGCCGCTTCTTCCGGCGATATGGAATCGTACCTAACCTCCATCTGCTTTAGCGCGCGCGTGATTTCATAATACGGCCGGCCACGGATAGTCGCCACTGCCACCTTGTACTGTTGTTGAAAAAGCTCCTTTGTCAGGGGCGCTTCATCATCGACAGCTAGCTTGTATTGGAAATCGCTTTTAAGCTTTACTTCTTGCCGGCCTTGGCGGGTTTCGATTCCTGGCCTAGGACCGTCTTTACGATGCTCTCGACTGCCTTGTCAAACGAGGCGTCGATATTCTTTTTTATCGCGGCCAGACTCGTCTCGGCCTCCTTCATTATCTGCGTGGACTCGGACTCGGCTTCCGCCCTTGCCGCTTCTACTATCCTTTTGGCCTCCTCGTTTGCCATCGATATTATCTGCTGCTTCAATTTGTCCACCTCCTCGTTAGAGTGCGCAAGCAGGCGCTTTTTCATTTCGTCCACGCGTGCGTTCATGCTGTCAATGTCGCTTTCTAGCTCGGCCAGCGCGCCGACGATGGACTCTACGGCGGAATGCGAAGTAGCGGTAACGGTAGCAGCGGCCTTATCGTGTCCCAAGACGAAAGAATTGCCGTGGCAGGGCTATTTAAAAGTATGAGGGGCTCTGCTGTCAGGTCGTGAGCGTCAGGATCGCCTGTGCCATGTCGCCCTTTGATTCGGTCAGCGCCTGGACTGCCTTTTCCCTCGACACGCCTGCCTGCTGCATGACAAGCAGTATGTCGTCCTCCTTGAAAGTCGGCACGTCGCGCTGCTTTTCCTCGATGTCGGTGGCGACCACCTGGAAGATGGTGCTGTCCTTGCCCTTCATCTCGATGATCTGCGGCTTGACCAGGTAGAATTCCTTAGTGTCGGTCTTGATTATAACTTCCTCGACGTTTGGCATCTCCTTCATGTCGAGGCCCATCTTGTCCAACATGCGCCTCATTTCGCGGTTGCCGCGCATCATGTCACAGTTGCTATGCCGTCCGACCTTTTATTCCTTCCCGCACTTTGACTGCTACACCCTTTGAAAACCTGCCCATCAGGCCGGCGCCGAGCACGGCTATCCCGACTGCAATCACGCTGTTATCCCCATCAAGGACGGCGACATCAGAGCCCGTCTTCACGTTAGAGCCGCACCACTGTACGTGGCGGCAGAAAAGCGACCGTCCCTCGCTCACAAACGGCACAGCGTCGGCGGCTGGAACCACGCAGTTTTCCCGGAAAGCGGGGCTGTTTTTGGCAAAAAACCGCGCTCCTTCCACGGTGAGCGCAAGCCCGCCGTCGGTGCGCAGGGTAGCGACAAGAGCGCCATCGATTGAAAAGTTCTTTATCCTGCCCGTTTTTCGCGAGTATTCAAACTGCATGTTGTCATTGGCCGGCAGGGCCTCTGACACGCCGGCACCAAAGACGGCATCAACGTGCAGGCAGACCTTTTCCCGTGCGTCGAGCGGTAGCGGGTTCAAGCACTGGGTTTGCAGAAATCCCCCATAAATACAGTGCCACTTGACTGTAGCTTGTTCGTTCTATATAGAAAATGGGTAGGCATATATAGAATCAAGTAAAAACCAACAATCGATGGAGAGCATTATAGAAAATGGCAATGGCAAGGCCGGCCACGGAGAAGAAACAAGGAAACTGCAGTACACCGGCGGCTCGTCGTACATTGTCTCGCTTCCTAAAAAGTGGATACAGGAGCTTGGCCTCAAACAGGGCGACCACGTTACCATATTGAGACAGGGCAACTCTACATTGCAGATTGCCCCGGCGTCAAAGCGCGTCACAAAAGAGCAGAGGGACGCCACGATAGAAGTCACAAAGGACAACAACCCCTACTTTATCGCAAGAAAGCTCATCGCGCTTTACTTTCTTGGCTATAACGTCATACACATAGTCCCAAAGGACGGCAGGCTGCAGGTGGAGCAGCGCGATGTCATCAAGAACATCGCCCGGCGAATACTCATGGGGACCGAGATAATAGCAGACTCGGCTGCGGGCATTACGCTCCAAGTGCTAATCAACTTGCTTGACCTGTCAGTGGACGCCGCGTTCAAGCGGATGCTCTTGATTGCCAAGTCAATGTACCGCGACGTGATGATGGCGCTCCGTGAAAACAACGCCGAGCTTGCAGAGGAGGTTGTAAAATCTGACGATGAAGTTGACAGGTTCAGCTTTTACATAGTCAGGCAGCTAAAGATAGCCATCAAGAACGAGCACCTTCTCAAGGAAATCGGCCTTGAAGAGCCGCGCAACTGCCTTGGCTACAGGCTGATTGCCAAGTCGGTCGAGCGCGTCGCCGACCACGCGGCCATAATCGCCAAGGACATCATAGATATGCGCCAGCCGGCAAACAAGGAAGTCATCGAGAAGATAGACGAGATGTGCAGTTTTGCGCTGGAGGTCCTCGACGACGCGTGCCTGTCGATGTTCAAGCGCGACTACGAAGCCGCTGACAGGGCGATTGAAAAGGCGCGCAGAGTCGACGAGATGGAAAGAGCGATAATAAAGTCGATCTCAAAACCAAAAGACGCAAGCGAGATATACAGGGTAAGACTCATCACCGAGAACGTCCGGCGCGTGTCAGAGTGCGCAAGCGACATTGCGGAAATCGTGCTCAATATGACGGTGCAGCAGACCATCAGGAAAGGTTAATTTCGCCCGCCTGCATCTAGCCGGGTGGTAATGTCCTACTGCGAGCTGTGCGGCAGGCCCGCCGCTGAGAGGAAGATGGTCATAGTCGACGGTACCGTTTTCAAGGTTTGCATGTCGTGTTCAAAGCACGGCAAGCCATACACACCCGCGCAGGTGCCATCAGCGGCGAAAAAGAAAAAGGCCGCTTCCACTTCTGCCCCGAGGCAGGCAAAAATCGGCATGGCAGACGACCTCGTGCTCGACCCCGAGTTTCCGAGACTCATCAGGGAGGCTAGGATGAAAAAGGGCATCACGCACGAGCAGCTTGGAATGCAGATGAACGAAAAGGCCAACCTCCTCAGGAGGTTCGAGACGGGTGCGCTCAAGCCGGACGAGATCTTTGCAAAGAAATTGGAGCGCCACCTTGGAATCAAATTATACACAAGCGCTTCGGCGGCAGATAAAGAAGAAAAGTGAAAGGTGTTGGTGGCCGCCGCGTACAGGACTGCAATACTGATAACATACCCTTACGACGAGGCCATAAGTGAGGCCATATCGCTTGCAGACGCCGCCGGCTACAAGGTTGAAAAAATCGTGACGCAAAAGCATATTACGAAATCGCGCTATGGCATCGGCCGGGGAAAAGCGGAAGAAGTGAAAGCGATTGCCGAAGAAATCCAGCCCGAAGTGATAGTGTTTGACGAGGTACTCAAGCCGAGCCAGACCTACAACCTTGCAAGCGTGTGCAAAAAAGAAGTCATCGACAGAGAGCGCCTGATACTGGAGATATTCGAGCGCAGGGCAAGCACCACGGAATCAAAGACGCAGATAAAGCTGGCGCAATTGCGCTACGACATGACCCGTGCGAGGGAAGCGGTGCGGCTTGCGAGGGCCGGCGAGCAGCCGGGGTTTTACGGACTTGGCAAGTACGAGGCCGACGCGTACCTGCTCGACATAAAAAACCGCGCCCAGGCGCTCAAGAAAAAGCTGGAAAAAGAGGTTACAAAGAGGCAGCTGCACAGGAACCAGCGCGCAAAAGCGGGGCTGATGTCCGTCTCGCTTGCCGGCTACACGTCTGCTGGCAAGACCACGCTCTTTAACGCGCTCACAGGAGAGGACAAGAGCACGGCGTCAAGCGTATTTACCACGCTTTCCACATTTACACGGGCAATCGACCTTGGCGGCGACAAGGTGTTATTGCTGGACACCGTCGGCTTTATCAGCAAGCTGCCGGCGTACATGATTGACGCGTTCAAGTCCACCCTCGAAGAGCTGTCGTACGCAAGCCTCGTGCTTCTTGTCATAGACATTAGCGAGCCGGTCCTAGAGATAAGGCGCAAGCTTGCCAGCTCGCTTGAAGTGATAAGGGAGTTTGAGGTGCCCGAGACAAGGATTGTTTATGTCTTGAACAAGGTGGACAAGACTACGGTGGAGGACGCCTTTGAAAAAGCCGGCCAGCTCGGCCTGCTTGCTTCGCGGCGCGTGCTCCCGGTTTCTGCAAAGACAGGATACAACATGGATCAGTTGAAGAGCCTGGCAAGGTCCTTGCTTTTTGAAACAGAGGAGGAAGAGGAAGTGGTGCAAGATGAAAAGGGTGGCAGTGCTCAGGATAGGGCATAGGCTGGTGCGCGACGACCGCGTTACTACGCACGCGGCCCTCGTGTCCCGGGCGTTTGGCGCCGAAAAGATCTACATGACAGGCATCGACCAGTCGGTGAAGGATACTGTTAATGCGGTGGGCAAGCGCTGGGGTGGGAATTTCGAGGTGGAAATCGTGGACAGCTGGAGGGAAGTGGCGCGGGGCTGGAAGAAATCCGGCGGCAAGATAGCGCACCTGACGATGTATGGCATCAACATCGACGACGCCATTGAAAACGTGCGCAAGGAGGAGAAACTCTTGGTGATAATCGGCGCGGAAAAAGTGCCGAGGGAGGCGTACGAGCTTGCGGATTATAACATTGCAGTTGGGAACCAGCCGCACTCAGAGATTGCAGCGCTTGCGATATTCCTCGACAGGGTGTTTTCCGGAAAGCAACTGAAAAAAGATGTTGCCGGCGGCCAGCTGAGGATAGTGCCATCGGAAAAGGGCAAGCAGGTGGAAAAGATTTAATCGCTCCCCGGTCCCACCTGTGCCAGTGATGACACTAACCTGCGCCGATCGCCCATTCAGCGAGATGAGGAAATGCACCTCGACTGACACACTCTAGTGTGTACCTTGGTGCACATCACTTTTTCTTCTTCTTTTTGACGACAACCGCACTCAGTGCTGCCAAGAGGGGTACGACCCCTGTACAGCATCGTATCGCTCCTTCCAGTCCGGCAATTTCTTCTCTCCTTGGAGGTGTGCGGCAAGCCGGTCCAAAAACGCGTGCATACCGGGAGCAAATCCTAGGCCAGTCGCCTTTGTCAGCCGGCTGTGAGTCACGGTGAGAAGAGTAGCACCGGCGGCATCCTGCACCAGCTCCCACCTGATTACAGATTCTGCTTCGCCGTTTGGAAGATGCGGGTGAGAAGCGATGCGCCATTCGTGTTCAAAGACGCGTGGCGGGTCCCAGACCAGAATGCGGCCGGTTGTATGGAACCCTGCCGGCGCGGTGACAAAATCTATTGTCCCGCCGGGGCGCGCGTCGATGCTTGCCTTGGTATTGAACCAGGCGGCGAGCTCTTTTGGGTCCGTTATAGCCTTCCACACAGTTTCAGGCGGGTACGGGAGGTACCGCTCGTACCGGAGGGTAGCATAGCCGCCTTCAATAATGACATTGCCGGTCTTGTTGTTGTTCGCGTCATCATTTGGTTTTCGGTTCATTTTTCTCCTCATTCCTTTTTTTCTTGGACAGGTACTCTTCCAGCGCGTCAAGGCGCTTTGGCCAAAACACCTCGTACTTGGAGATCCAGGCGTCCAGTTCGGACAATGGCTTTGGCTGGAGGGCGTAGATCCTCTGCTGGGCGTGGACCCGCACGCTGACAAGTCCCGCGTCCCTGAGCACCCTCAGGTGTTTTGACACGGCTGGCTGGCTGATCGCTGGAAACGCATTGACAAGGTCGCCGGCCGTCCGCTCGCGTTCAAAGAGCAGATCCAGCATCGCTCTCCGGGTCGGGTCGGCCACGGCCGAGAACGTATCCATGCTTGCTTGATAGCAATCCAGTAATATAACATTTTGGTTATATACCATATCGATAACCCTGCTACTGCTGTCTGTAGCGCGCCGCAAAGGTATCCGGCTCGCTTGACTGGAGGTCGCCGGCAAACTGGTCCCTTAACAGCCTGCCGTACACCACGAGGTCGCGGGACATCATCTCTAGGCGCCTTGACAGCTCGGCGTTTGTTATCTGGCCGTCTGCAAAGTCCAAGTCGCCGTTTATTGAAAACCCATAAGGCAAGCTCCAGCCGTAGCACTGGCGCACAGCCGTGCGCATCTGGTCCATCGCAGTCAGCCCTTTTTCGTGCGACGCGACGACATAGCCAAACACTTTGCCTCCAAATTCTTTGTAAAAGTGGTCGAGAAAGTTCTTTAACGTGCCGGAAACCGAACCGTGGTAATCAGGCGACGCAAGTATGAACGCGTCAGCCCAAGCGACGGCCTTGGCCGCCTCTTCCACCGGTCCTGACGCCAGCGTGCCAGGGTCGCGTCCTTCTTTGGTCAACATTCCGTCAAACAGTGGCAATACCGTTTTGCCAAGTTCAAGCATACGCACCTGCGCGCCGCGCTTTTTGGCAAGCTCTAGCGCCATTTCCAGCGCCTTGGTGCTGTACGAGCCAGAGCGCATGCTGCCGGCCACGCCGAGGACGTTAATTGTGGGTTGCATGTTTTCCCCTGTCTCCATGCCCTTTGTATAACCATTTGGTTATATAAGGCTATGCAAAAGACAAGAGTTGGAAAATTGATGCTTGCTTATTTACTGCGTCATGAGGGCGGCTATCGCCTTTGCGGCTTCAGAGCTTCCAAACAGCAGTTCCACCGCTTTTTCCTTCTTTTTGCCCGGGTTAAGCTCTATTATGTGGAGCCGGCCGTCTATCAGGAATTCAAGGTGTAGCGACTTTCTTGCGACGCTTGCGTTCCTTATCCCAAAGCGCCTGCCTGCGAGGCTGTTTGGGCTCTCCGGGTCTAACATAGTCAGCCGGCCCACCGCTTCCACGAATTTATCCAAGAGCGCAAACATCGGCTCGGGTTTTTCCTTTTCGTTGTTCCCAGCAACCCCCCATTTCACCTTGCTTTCTGACAGGGATGCAAGGCTGTCAAACGTCTTGACGAATTCGCCAAAGACAGACTCCATCGTCACGTCTATTACGTGGTCCTTGGTCCGGACAAACTGCGACGTCACCTTCTGGTCCGTGAACTGGATCCCGCGGTATTTCACGTACAGCAGCGGCTGGCCGTACTTCACCACGTTTGCCTCGCAACCTTCCATCTGCGACACCATCTTTTGGAAATACGTCTTTGAGGAAGTGTTGCGCGCAGTTGAATTCATCTTTGACATTATCATCAGCTTCACGAGGTCGCGCACAAAGTCGTCCGCGTACCTTGGATAGTCTGCAAAATCGTACCGGACCTCCTCGACGACCAAGTTATCAGCAGGTATGGCCGGGCATCACCATTTAATTTTTCGTGCCAATATCGGGCCAGCTTGACCCCTCCATACCGCCCGGTAGTTAAGTAAAATAGACGTCTGGTGGCGCTTGCTTTCAATTTGGAGGAAAAGGAGCCGTTTGCGTTCCAGCCCGGTGCCGGCCACCTAGCGGACAGCAACATCGCGCGTTTCATGAAAAAGCACGGCATCTCCGACTACAAAGAGCTCGTAGAGAAGGCAAACGGCGACATTTCGTGGTACTGGGACGCAGTCAATGACGACCTCGGCCTGGAATGGTTCCAGAAATACGACAAGGTCTATGATTCTTCTGCCGCTGGCGTTCCGTGGACAAAGTGGTTCTTGGGCGGCAGGTGCAACATCGTCGCAAACGCGATAGACAGGCATGCCAAGAAAAACCCGGACAAAATCGCGTACATATTTGCCAATGAAAATAGTGCAAGGAAAATAACATACGGCGAGCTGGACATGGAAGTGGGCAGGCTTGCTTCGGCCCTTCTGGACGCCGGCGTGAAAAAGGGCGACATCGTGGGAATCTACCTTCCCATGATACCCGAGGCGTTCTTTGCCATTTTTGCCTGCTCCAAGATTGGCGCAGTGCACACGACAGTGTTTTCCGGGTTTTCGGCGCCGGCGCTGCGCTCCCGGCTCGTTGATTCCGGCGCCCGGCTCTTGGTAACGGCAGACAGCGCAAGGAGGCGGGGCAAGGACATCGACCTTAAGGCGCAGTGGTCGCAGGCAATAGAAGGAACGGGAGTTGAAAAGGTGGTGACGGTCGGAGGCAAAAACACAGGAAACAACATTGTCAATTACAGCGATTTTGTAAACGGCAAGAAACAGGCCAGGACGGAGGTCATGGATTCTGAAGACTCGCTTTTCATACTCTACACTTCTGGTACTACCGGCCTTCCCAAGGGCACGCTGCAGGTGCACGGCGGCTTTATGGCAGTCGCCGCGCAGCAGGCCGCGTACCTCATCGACCTGAAACCGGACGACGTCCTGTTCTGGTACGCGGACATTGGCTGGATAACGGGGCAGGTGTGGGTTGTGTACGGGAGCCCGATTGTGGGTGCCACCGCGCTCGTGTACGAAGAGGCGCTTGACCACCCCTCGCCGGACGCCTGGTGCAGGCTCGTGCAAGACCACAAGGTAAGCATCTTTGGCGCGGCGCCGACTGCCATACGGCTGTTCATGAAGAGCAACGTCGACACCAAAAGCTATGACCTTTCGTCGCTCCGCATACTTGCGTGCACCGGCGAGCCGATAAACAAGGAAGCCTGGAACTGGTACTTTGAAAAGGTGGGTGCAAAAAGGTGCCCCGTCATCAACCTCTCTGGAGGCACGGAGGTGGGTGGCGCCATACTGAGCGCACTCCCGGTGATGCCCCTGCGCCCGTGCACGGTCGGCTGCCCCATACCGGGATTCGACGCCGGCGTGCTTGACGAAGAGGGCAGGACGGCAAAGGAGGGCGTGCTCGTGATAAAAAAGCCATGGCCCTCGATGAGCAGGGGGATACTGAACGACCCTGCAAGGTTCATCGAGACCTACTTTTCAAGATACAGGGGCGTCTGGTACCACGGCGACGTCGTGTCGGTTGACAGCGACGGGCTGTGGTACATGCGCGGGAGGGCCGACGACGTCATCAAGGTGGCCGGCCACAGGATAGGGACTGCTGAGGTGGAGGCCGCGGCATCTTCGCACCCGGCGGTGGCAGAGGCGGTGGCAGTTGGAAAACCAGACGACCTCAAGGGCGAGACCATAGTGGTCTGCGCGGTGGTAAAGGACGGATACGCCCACGACGAGAAGCTGAAAGCAGAGATAGCGAAAAAGGTCGAGGAGGCGATAGGCAGGTTCGCAAGGCCACAAGAGGTGAGGCTCGTGCCAGAGCTCCCAAAGACCAGGACCGGCAAGCTTGTGAGGAGGCTGGTGAGGGCAAAGGTGGCCGGCGAGGACATGTCGGGGCAGGACGTCTCTACCGTGGAAAACCCACACTGTCTCGACCTGATCTAGCCAGCCAGATGGCCAGCAACCTTTATCCTACCGCCTCTTGCTAGCAGGGGTCATGCAGGAAGAGACCAGAAAAAAGTTCGAGCTCGCAGGAAGCAGGGCGCACTATGCCCCATCGCTTGTTTTCACTATAAGCCACATGAGGCTGGAAATAGAGCCGGACCTGGACGCGCGCACCATCTCGTGCAGGCAAGAGCTGGAAGTTGCCGCCGTGCAGGACGTTGATGCGACGATAGAGCTGGACGCTTGCGAATTGGAAATAAAATCTGTCCTTTTTGACAGCAAAAAAGCCTCTTTTCGCATAATCGGCGACAAGCTTGCGATAAAACTGCCAAAGCCCTTCAAGGAAGGCGAGCGGGCGCAAATCACGATTTCATACTCTGCAAAGCCGAGGAAGGGCTTTTACTTTGTCGCGCCAGACGAGCACTACCCGTACAAGCGCATCGAGGCGTGGACGCAGGGCGAGACCGTCGAGGCAAGCCACTGGTTTCCGTGCATCGACCACCCGCAGGTAAAGTTCTCAAGCGAAACAATAATCACAGTGCCGGAAGATTTTACGGCAATATCTAACGGCCGGCTCGACAAGGCAGAGAAGGGCGGCAAAAAGAAATGGAAGTACCACTGGGTTGAAAGCAACCCGCATCCTGCGTACCTCACGTCGGTTGTGGTGGGCAAGTACGTCGAGATAAACGAGGGCAGCCTCTACTACTACGTCCCGACAGAGCTTGCGCACGACGCCAAGAGGTCGTTTGACAGGACGGGCGACATGGTGCAGTTCTTTGAGGAATACCTCGGCACGAAATACCCGTACGAAAAGTACTCGCAGGTGTGCGTGCAGGATTTCGTTTATGGGGGCATGGAAAATTCCAGCTGCACCACCCTGACTCAGGACACGCTGCACGACAAAAAGGCCCATGTAGACTTTTCAAGCGACTACCTCGTTTCGCACGAGCTTGCGCACCAGTGGTTCGGCGACCTTGTGACGTGCAGGGACTGGCAGCACATCTGGCTCAACGAGGGGTTTGCGACCTACTGCGAGGCGCTGTACTGGGAGGCAAGCAGGGGCACTGACGAGTTCCACTATTACGTGATGCAGACTGCGGACGACTATTTCGACGAGGCAGCCAGCAGGTACGTGCGCCCCATCGTCACAAAAACGTACAAGCACCCCGATGACCTCTTCGACAGGCACACGTACGAAAAGGGCGGGAGCGTGCTCCACATGCTGCGCCACTTTGTTGGCGACAAATATTTCCGCCGCTCGCTAAAGACGTATCTGCACAGGTTCGCAAATGGCACAGCAGAGACCGACGACCTGAGAAAGGTGTTCGAGCTTGAAACGGGCAAGAGCCTGCAGCAGTTCTTTGACCAGTGGGTGTTCCGTGAGGGCCATCCGGACCTAAAGGTCGAGTTTTCGCAGGACAAGAAAACCGCCAGGATAAGGGTTGAGCAGGCGCAAGAGAAGCCGTTCTCCTTTGCGCTTGAGGTAAAGCTGGCTTTTGAAAGGGGAGCCAAAAAGACATACACGTTTGACGTCACGGACAAGGAAAGCACTTTTCAGATCCCGATAGAAAGGGAGGTGGAATGGTTCTCTGTTGACCCCGAGTTCAAGGTGCTGAAAACCATTTCAGTCAAGGCGCCAAAGGAGATGCTCGTAAAGCAATTGCAGAACGGCCAGACCGTAGTCGAGAGGGTCGAGGCCGCCCGCGCACTAAAGGCGCATTCCGCAGACTCTGTCGTCGACGTGCTGCAAAAAGCAATAATGAGCGACTTTTGGGGAGTAGCGGCAGAAGCGGCAAAGACGCTGGGCACAATCAGGACCGACCGCGCATACAGGGCGCTTGAAAAATGCCTGAAGGTGAGGCATCCAAAGGCAAGGCGCGCAGTTGTAAAGGCACTTGGCGATTTCAGGCGCCACGAGACAGTTGCGATGCTAAAGCCGTACCTGCACGAGGAGAGCTACTTTGTAGAGTCGGAAGCTGTGACTGCGATGGGCAGGACAAAGAGTGCCGACGCCGTTCCAATGCTGAAAAAGGCCGCCGAAACGACGTCGTTTCAGAACATCGTGGCGCAGGGCGCTATCTCCGGCCTCAAGGAGTTCCCTGATGACAAAGATATCGCAAGCCTGCTGGTGAAAAAGAGCGAACTAGGCAACCACCACCGCGTCAGGGAGGCCGCCACGTTTGCGCTTGCCAAGTTCGTAGACAACAACAATGCTGTTGTTGACCAGCTGAGGCTCTTGCTTTCCGACAACTGGTTCAGAGTCAGGATAAACGCGTGCAGGGCTTTTGCCGACGCCGAGTACGTCAAGGCGATACCCGACCTTGCAAGGGTGGCCGAGACAGACCTTGACCACAGAGTGAGGCGCGTGGCGGAGGAGTGCATCAACCTGATAAAGGACGCGGCGAAAAAGCCAAAGGAGGTTGCGCAGATGCGCGAGGAGCTTGACAGGATGAAGGCAAAGAGCCTGGAGACGATGCAGAGGATAGACAGGCTGGAGAGGGGCCTGCGCTAGCCCTCTTTCTCTTCCTTTACAAAGTCTGCAATCATCCTGTTGAACAGCCGCGGTCTGTCGACGTGTGGACGGTGGCCGCAGCCTTCCAAAAGCACGACGCGGCTTTTCTTCATCTTCACAAGCGGCTCGACGTATTTTGCGGGGATCATGGTGTCGTCCTTGCCCCATAGCACCAAGATAGGCGCCGCGATTTTTGACAGCCGGCCAGCGGTAAGGCGCGGGGCTCTTGCGCTCCCCGCAAGAGCAGACAGGAACGCCTCCTTTGCCCCGGGCATGGCAATTTTTTCATAGGCGGCCCGGGCGTACGCGTCGCTCACGGGCTTGTTGTCGACCGCATAGAGCGCCTTTTTCGCCTCCTCCACAGACTTGGCCTCCAGCACCTTCATGTAGCGCCAGAGCGCCGGCGACCCTTTGAACGATTTTGGGAGCACGCCGGATGGGCTTACCAGAATAAGCCTTGAAACGACGCCGGGATGTGCCAGAGCAAGCTCGCAGGCGACGTGGCCGCCAAGCGACGAGCCTACGACCGCAAGTGGCGCGAGGCCAAGGGCCTGTACAAATTTTGCGACAAAATCAGAGTAGAACTTTATCGTGTAGTTCATTTTCGGCTTGTCGCTATAGCCAAAGCCGGGCAGGTCAAGCGCTATCACTCGAAGATCCTTCTTCGCAAGCTCGCCGATGTTGTTTGTCCAGCTCTCGATTGCTCCGCCTAGGCCGTGCACTAGAAGCAATGGCAGGCCGCTGCCGCCAGAATCGACGTAGCGGACGCGCAGCCCGTCAACGTCCAGAAATGTAAAGTCCAATGGCATGTCTGCAAGGATTACTGCGTAAATTCCTTGCGGTAAAGCAGGAACAGCTCCGAGTCCTCTTCTTTTTTGAAGCTCTTGAGCATTGACGTGATGCTCTTGCTGTCGTAGCATACCACGTGCATGTGCTCGTACGTGCCATCATTGTACATGTTGGCGGCAAACGCAATGAGATCCCGCAGAGATTTTTTCGATGCCGAGTCTAGGTACACTATTTGCAAAACATCGTTCCTCTTCCAGTAGCCCCTAGCGTTGATTACTGCGACGCCGTCAACATCGCCCGTGACTGCGACGCTCTTTTCCTTGATTAGCTCCCGCAATGCCTTTTTGTCAAGTGGATACCAGTGCCAGCCCCTGACGTACGTGCCGGCAGACAGCCTGTATATCTGCGATTTTTGCAGGTACTCCCATATTCTGCCAAGGTCCGCAAGGGTGGCAAGCCTCGCCCCAGTTTTTTGCAGGCCAAACTCTTGGTCGGTGCTGTAATAGACCCACATTGAAACTGCCAAAAAGCCGTTTTTCTCCATCATGCGCTGCGACGGCGCGTTCTCGCTAGAGACTATAGCAGATGCCTGCCTTGCCCCATGCCTGCCCGCGTAGGCAAGCATCCTTTCCAAGAGCTCTGTGGCAATTCTGGACCTTCTGTATTCAGGGCGAACTCTGACTCCTTCAAGCCACGCCGACCTTCTTCCTGGGCAGATTGCGACGTGCGACATGCCTATTTTCTTGTCGCCGTCCTCTACTACGAACAGCCTCCCGTTCTTGTCTGAAAACCAATAGTCCCACACCTGATCGATATAGTCGCCCCAGCTGAACGTGTCGGTGCAAAAGCTCAGGATCTCCTCCTTGTCAGAGCTCTTTGCCCGCCGTATCTTCATGCCGCCTGCTCCATCTCTTGGATAATTGTCGCGACAAATTGCTTCACTTCTGTTATCCAGTCCAGCGCAAGGGAAAGCGACTCGGTCTCATGGAAAATAGTCACCACGTACGAGTTTTCCTTGAATTGGCTCACGCGGATGTCGCTCCACGACCTGTGCGACAACTCGCTCCCTGTTTTCGTCACTATTTGCAGCGCGCCCATCGGGTTCTTGTGGGCGACGTACCTGCCGGCAAGCGACGGCACGCCTTCGATGCTGGACAGTTTTGCGAGCATGTGCTCCCTGCCGCCGTCCACTATGGCGTGCGAAACTACGCGCACAGCGTAAACGTCTTTTTCAATGTCTATTTTCAGGTGCTCTTGCAATTGAGCTGCGGCAAAATTCAGGCACGCAAGAGTCTCTGCGTCCGGCTCTTTGAGCGTGTTTGGGTAGCTCATCACCTGCAGGATGCGGAACGGAAGCACATTTGACTGCACCGGCGCAATCCTGAATCCCTCGCGGTAAAAAGACATCGTCCCTTGCATCGGATGCGTGCCATAGTCGTCCGCGACGGGCTTGGCCTCAAAGCCCTGCGCGCCTGAAAACACCGTACCCAAAAGCTCGCTGTCAAGCGCCGGCCTGCGGAAATACAGCTGCACGTTGAACTGGGTGATGTGGACGTTGTCCATTCACTGCCATCTTCTTTTACTTGCTGCTACTACTACTGCTACTGACTGCCTTGGCCGACGATTCGGGGTCCTGCGGGATGACGTTGAGCCACGGCCTCAGTTTTTCATGGTCAATCTTGACAAGCTCCACCCCCGCGTCGCGCAAAAGCTGCGTCCCGTCCTCGGGGTAATCTGCAAGCACCACTATCCTCTTGATGCCGACACTTATAGCCATCTTGCTGCACTCTATGCACGGCGCAAAAGTGGAATACATGGTAGCGCCCCGGGTGCTGCCGGCATTTCCAAACATGGCGCACTGCATTATCGCGTTTGCCTCGGCGTGCGTGCACAGGCACCGGTCAAGGCTCTCGCCGGACTTGACCTCACCCCTCACCCGGGCAAGGCACCGGGGGCAGCCGCCCTCAAAGCAGTTCCTTATTCCCGGAGGAGTGCCGTTGTAGCCCGTCGCTATCTGCCTGTTCTCCTTGACAATGACTGCGCCGATATGGCGCGTCAGGCAGTTTGAACGGAGCTTGGCTATCTCGGCCTGCAGCATGAAATAGGTGTCCCAGTCGGGCCTTTGCATCAGGGGCTAGTTGGCAGGATTGCTATAAAAGCTGTTGCTGTTTACGTTTCTTTTTTCCTGCCGTCTTCTTTTTTGGCAGGTTTGATATTATCGCGTCGCATTCCTGCGCAAGGTCCATCGCCCTTGCCATGTCGCCCTTTTTCGCGCCACGCAGCTCCAGTGTATCGTCGAGAACACGGTGAGAGTTTACGTTGCGCAGCCTGTTGAACTCGTTCAACACCGCATAGTCCTCGTCTGAAAGGTGCCGGCCCGAATGCAGCGCGTCGATGATGTGCTTGAACTTGCGGTGCACCATTACATCGCCGTGCCTGTAAAAGTTGTTGAGTCTCTGCTCAAGGTACTCATGCGCCAAGAGTATCGCTTCAAGCTGCAACCCTTGGTCAAAGACCTGCTTGCAGTGCGCTAGAACGTCGTCTATCAGAATCCTGTGCCCTTCGTCGGCGTCCTGGTACGGCATATATGTACAGGGCAGCTGCCGATGCGTTGCCTTATAACATTACCTAGAGGATTTTCTCCTCAGACGCAGGCGCATCTCGTCGTCCAGCACCTTGGAGCTCACGAGCCATGCGACAAATGCGACTCCGGCGATGCCGGCGATTTCATAAGGCTCCATTTTACCGGACCCTTGCCGCTGCTGCCGCCTGCAAGGCAGGCGCGTCGCGCTTTGCTATCCTCCAAGCAGCTTCCATTGCCGCGAATGTCGCAACAAAGCCCATTGCCACGTATCCGATTGCTTCGATCATTTCGATCACGACGTTATATCGGAAGGATTAGAGATTAACGGTGCTCATAGCGCGCCCGTACGGTTCAGCGGGGCTTGATAATAATCAAAAGCGCGTTGAATAATCAGCTTGTGCAAACCGTATCAGCGGCGCTTTTGAGTAGTAGCTACTGCTTATGATAGCGCAAAAGGGCGTATTATCAATAGTAAAATCACCTTCCAGACAACTGCAGGTAACGACTCACATGAACATGGGAAGTGGTCAGTTACGGCATTTCCACCAAGTCCCATTTCCCATGTTCTTTTAGAAGAATAATATAGTTGCGAACGGCTCAGAGCTAGAAAGCCATCATCATTACCGTTCTGCAGTAACAGTGCCTGTATTTCCTGCACGCTCACTGATAAACGTTAAGAACCATGCGCGGCAAAGGTGTTTGATTGAAAAACGGACAGGTTGCCAGGGCGCTGCGCGACATCGGCTTTCTGACGGAAGTGGAGGATTCAGAGAACGCTCAGTTCAAGTCGCGCGCCTACTACAGGGCGGCAGACGCCATCGAGGCGCTGGAGCAAGACGTTTCTGGAATCTATGAAAAGGGCGGCATCAATGCATTATTGGAACTTCCGGGCATCGGAAAGGCAATCGCTGCAAAAATTGAAGAATACCTAAAGGCCGGCAGGATAAAGCACCTTGACGAGCTGAAAGAAAAAATCCCGATAGATATCAGCCAGATTGGCGCCATAGAGGGCATCGGTCCAAAGACGCTCAAGGCTATCTATCAAAAGCTAAAGGTGACTGACCTGAAAGGTCTTGAAAAAGCCGCGCTTGAAGGCCAGCTGAAAACCGTGCCGGGAATCACGGCAAGAAAAGAGCAGGACATCCTGAAGAAAATAGAGTTTGCAAAAAAGAGCGGAGGAAGGAGCGTGATAGGCGAGGTGTGGCCACTTGCCAAGAAGATAGAGGCGCGCCTGAAGGGACTTGAGGGAGTAAAGCACGCGGCCCTTGCAGGCTCGGCGCGCAGGATGAAAGAGACCATAGGCGATCTAGACTATATCGTGTGCGCGTCAGAGCCGGAAAAAGTCATGGACTTTTTCGTGAAAATGCCCGAAGTCGAGGAGGTAAAGAGCAGGGGTCCGGCCAAGGCGTTTGTGAGGCTGCAGGGCGGAATTGACTGCGACCTTTTGGCTGTCCCTGGGGAGAGCTGGGGCTCTGCTCTTCTGTATTTCACCGGGAGCAAGGAGCACAACGTGGAGCTTCGCAGGATAGCGATTGCCAGGGAACTGCGCCTCAACGAGTGGGGCATTTTTGCTGATGAAAGCAAGAGAGTGGCCGGCGCAAGCGAGGAGGATGTGTACAGGGCCCTCGGGCTTGCGTGGGTGGCGCCAGAGATGAGGGAAAACACCGGCGAAATAGAACTTGCCATAAAAGGCAGGCTTCCGAGTCTGATAGAATACGGCAGTTTAAGGGGCGACCTGCAGGTGCACAGCGACAACAGCGACGGTACTGCGACCATTGAAGAGATGGCCCTTGCAGCAAAAGAGTTTGGCCTCGACTATATCGCCATCACCGACCACACAAAGAGCCTTGCGATGGCCGGCGGCCTCGACGGGCAGGAGCTTTTGGACCAGGCGCAGAAAATATCAGAGATAAACGACAGGCTAAAAGGCGTCAGGGTGCTTGCGTCTGCCGAGGTCAACATCGGCAAGGACGGGTCGCTTGACATAGAAAACAACGTGCTCGACAAGCTGGACATCGTGGGCGCCGCCATACACTCCCACTTTGGTTTGTCAATAGAGGAGCAGACCGCCCGTCTAATAAGCGCCGCAAAAAACCCAAGCGTGGACATTATCTTCCACCCGACTGGCCGGCTCATCAACAGGCGCGAAGGATACCCAGTCGACATCGCCCGGCTGACGGACGTGGCAAAGGACACAGACACGGCGCTGGAGATAGACGCGCACTACAACCGCCTCGACCTCAGGGACGAGTACGTCAGGACGGCTGTCAAAAAGGGAGTCAAGATTACGATAGACTCTGACGCGCACCACCCCCTCCATTACGCGTTCTTGCAGTTTGGGATAGGGCAGGCCCGGCGCGGGTGGGCTACCGCCGCGGACGTCCTCAATACCCTGCCGGCCGACAGGCTCCTTGCGGCGCTCAAGTAAACGATATATCAGGAGTTTAGGTAGGTAAGCTGTGCGCTCTACTCTGGAAAAGGACGACAGGCGGACGAGAAAGATATTTCTGGGCGTCTTTTACGTCTGCGCCACCGCTATGGCGCTTATAACGTTCTACGCCATGTACGTCAGCCTTGACGAGTACCAGAGGACAGGCAAGGTCATAATCGGCAAGGTGCTCGTCGACACAGAGTGGCCGGTCCCCGGCGTCGCCAAGCTGGTGACGTACCTCATGATAGTTTCCGTGCTCGCATGGTACTGCGTTGTGAGGCTTGGAGGCGACAAGGTGAGCAGCATACCAAAATGGCTCAAGTCGATACTGCAGATTATAGTGCTGATAATAGCAGTCGTGGCGCTGTACGAGTTTGTTTACAACTTTATCATCTGGAACTCGCTCATAACCGCTGACGCGATAAAGGGCGTGCTTGACTTTGACAACAAGAGCGTCCAGTATCCCAACCCCGAGACGCCGTGGAACCTGGTGTTTGCGACCAAGATGTCCCTTGCGGCGTTTCTCATAGCGGCCCACGGCTTTTACACCATGTCCAAGCCGGACAGGCGCGACCAACTGCTACAATAGCCACTCTTTCAGCCTGCTTTTCTCAAAGTCTTGCTTTTTCTCGTAGTTCTCTGCGGACGGCGGCTCCAGCCTCACAGCCGGCCCGCCTTCGTGGTAAAAGTCGGCCTCGACAAAGCCGGCCATATTGCTGCCGACTTCCATGAAGCAGAATCCCTGGCCGTTATACGCCGCGGATGATGATAATGACGTGGGTGCGGAGTTTACCTCGTCGATTATCTCCTGCGCCACGACCTTGGCCTGCCCCTCTGCAAAGATGCCTGCCTTGGGCACCGTGACTGCCCCGGATTTTACCTCGGCCACGTCGCCTATTGCAAACACGCAGGGGTGACCGGTGCGCAGGGTGAGCCTGTCGACAGGCACCCACTCGCCCGCAGCAGCCGCAAGGCCGGAGGTCTTTATCACGTCGGGCGACCGGTGTGGCGGGACGCCGGCAAGAACGTCGTACGGTGCCTTTTCGCCGCTTTCAAACTCGATCTCGCCGTCCCTGACTATCTTTGGCTTGCAGTTTGGATGGAAGGAGATGCCGTACTTGGCTATCATGTCCACCACCTCCTTGCTGACCTTGGGGCCCACGACGGGGAGCGCTATTGGCGCCGGCACGTACATGTTCACCTGCACGTTTTTCCTGGTGCCGTTCTTTTCCAGAATGTCGCTTATTATCATGGCAGCTTCGTACGGTGCCGGCGGGCACTTGTAGGGCATACCCATCACCGACAACGCTACCCTGCCCTGCCTTAGCGCAAGAAGTTTCTCGCGCAGCGGCTGCACCTGACCTGCGTCGTACAGGTTGTAGCCCCTGCCCACAAACCCCTCTATTTTTTCAGGAGCAAGCTCGGTTCCAAGCGCAACCACCAGGTAATCATAATCAACCCAGCCGTGTTCTTTGGCCTGCACCCTCTTTGCGGCAACGTTGATCTTGGTCGCTTCGTCGTTGAGGTACTCTATTCCCCGCGCGTTCAGGCCGGCAAGAGGCGCCTGCGGCTCGTCGGGCCTCCTGCTCCCAGCAAGTATCCAGAGGTTGACCAGGCCCATCATGAACGACTTTTTCCTGTCCATGACAATCACGCGGTGGTCCTGTGAGAGGCCCTTTCGCAGCGCGTTTGCGCACGCAAGGCCGCCAAAGCCGGCGCCGAGGATGACTATTTGCTTGCCCATAATGCCAGTAAACAGGTCGCGTTTGGTAAAAACCTTTTAGCATAGTACCTGCACTAGATAGTGCGCACGATGAAAGAAACGGTCGCCGAAAAAATGCAAGATGCGGCCCGGTTTACGTACGACGATGTGGCCCTTGAAAAGATGCAGCGCCGCTTTTCCAGCTATGACGACCTGCTAAGGTACGTCAAGCGCTACGGTATGCACAGGCACTTTGAATGACGTCAGCGCTCTTGCGTAGTCGGCCTCAGCATTATCTCATTTACGTTGACGTAATGGGGCGAATCGACAGCAAACAGGATGGCGTTTGCGATGTCCTGCGCCTTTAGCGACTCCATCTGCTTTGTCGACTCGACGAATTTTGCCAGCGACGCGTCGGTGATGCTGTTGTTGAGATCCGTGTCGACTACGCCCGGCTCGATGCAGGTCACACGGATGTTGGAGCGCTGGCTGAACTCTTGGCGGAGGCCCTCGCTGAAGGCAGTCACGGCGTGCTTTGTCGCGCAGTAGACGCTTCCCGCCGGAAAGACGACCCTGCCGGCGATGGAAGACATGTTGACAATGTGGCCGGATTTTTTGGTCATCATGTGCGGTATAACGGCGGCTGTGCAATAGACCACTCCCTTTAGGTTGACGTCTATCATCCTGTCCCACTCGTCGACCTTCATGTTCTTGAAAAACGAAAGTGGCATAAGGCCGGCGTTGTTGACTAGGATGTCGACTGAGCCCCACTTTTTGACCACGGCATCGACAAAAGAGTCGCACTCGGCTTTCTTGGTGACGTCCAGCTTTTGCACGAACGCCTCGCCGCCTGCCTTTTCAATATCTGCTTTCAAAGCGTCAAGCTTGTCCGTGCGCCTTGCGCCGCCGGCAACCTTTGCCCCGGCCCTCGCCAGCGCAAGCGCCGCCGCCTGCCCGATGCCGCTGCTTGCGCCTGTGACTATTGCAACCTTGCCCTTTATCATATTATGAGTGCTGTGATGCAGGATTGTCGTAATATGTGTTAGGCCGAGTTAGACGATCCGTAAGGTGTGTAGTTCTTGTGGCCGGCAGTCACAAATGGACATCACGTGATTACGGACCGACGGTGTACGTCCTTTAATTGATAATACCTATCAACTCAAGTTAGCTTTTTGCATATTGCACGTTTATCGACAGATAGTATGATTCTTGCTTTCTTTCCTTTTGTTTTATAGATAATTTGGTTACTTGTGTTGATAAATATACAGTTTACACAACACTGACTTGCCATGAACATGAAACGAACTTCCATGATAGCAGGCATGTCAGCCATTGCAGCAGTCATTATTTTTGGCGCTGCTGTTGCAGCCTCGCAGAAAAACGTGCAGGCACAAGTAAACCAGAACGAACTCTTTGTAGCGCAAAAGACCGGCGAATCCGCGCCTGACCCGCTTCCGGGACACTCTATGCACCAAGCCGTGCTTGCCTTGCCACCAAGGGACGACGGGATGATATGGGACGGCGACGTCACCTGGACAGCATCCCAGCCAGTAGAAATAGTAGTGCTACATCAATATAACAGCACAGGTGTTGACGACTCGCACGGCGAACCGCTAAATGCGCCATTTGGAGACGGCAAGGTTGCAATCTCGCTGTACAAAACAAACAGCAACACGCCGGCGGCCGGCGGATCAACGCACTTTACTGGATCAGCATTTGCCTTCCACACGCTTAGCGGCAAACCCTTTACCGTGACGTATTCTGTCAAGGCCACCGCCTTGCAACCAAGCGGCTAAGGCCGCTCATCTTTTCTCTTTTTTTTAAACTAGCGTGTGCTGAAAAAGGCGGAGCAGAAAATCTATTACGATCCCGGCTGGTATGCAAAGCATCCGGATGGGTTATAACATAGAGCTTGCAGACAGGCTCCGCGCCATGCTTGCAGGCCGCAAAGGTTACAGCGAGAAAGAGATGTTTGGAGGGCTGTCGTTTATGATCAACGGCAAGATTTGCGTTTGGATACGCGGCGACGATCTTGCGCTCCACGCAAGAGCCGGGCGAAACGAAGAGGCGATTGCGCCGCTCCACGCAAGGCCGATGTACTTTGCTGGCAAGCCGATGAAGGGTTTTGTCTGTATAGCCCCGGCGACTGGCAGAAAGACGCGGTATGGACAAAGTGCGTCGAAATGAGCATCGATTGTGTTTCCCCCGCTGCCGCCGGCAAAAAAAGCGCGGCCGCGCGGTCGAAAAAAAATAGAACAAAGGGACGAAGAAGCTAGCTAGCGCTCCGGTTCCTGCTGTTGCTCCTGCTCTCCCAGGATTTCGCCCGACGAAGTCGCTATCCTGCCGATGAACCCCATCACACCGCCAAAGACAATGTGCAGCGCAAGCGAGCCGGCGAGGATCGTGCTTGAGAGCGCGATTAGTCTTGTCGCAAGCGAATACAGCGGCGCCTGCGGCCCCTGCGCGACTATTCCCTGCAGCATCGGTTGCACCAAGCCAAAGTTCAGCGGGAGAAACAGCACCGCCCACACTGCCACTCCGGTGATGACGCCCGTCGCAAGGCCCTTGGGCACAGAGCTGATGTGCAGCTTTTTCACAGAGTTTGAGATTATCATATAGATTATGCCTATCACCGTGGCAGTCACCATGTGCATGAGAAAGCCGATGTAGACGCCGGCGGAAGGTTCCTGCCCCAACGCCATGCCTATCATCTTGTAAAAGGTGCCTGGCGGAGTCACCAAGGTCGCGTCCACAGCCAGAATCAGCCCAAATATTGCCCACGCGGCGGCCTGGCCTGCGGCTATCCCGGCCTTGACAGAGTCAACTAGGGTTGCTGAATTGATCCTTGTTAACTGCATGTAGTATGTACGTGCTTCAAATATTTTAGGGTACTTACCCGTTTAGTTGTAATATATCATAGACAATTTTGATACAAAATATTTTTATCAACAAATAAACAAAAAATGTGTAAAAATTTTATCAGGAGTGTTTCTGCTCTTCTGCCGGCTGGATTTTCTGCTTCCTTGCCATGAACAAGAGCAGGCCACCAAACATCGCAAGCAGGACCGCTATTCCTTGTCCGCCTCCGAGCGGTATGAGCACGATGTATGCGATGGAAAATGCAAAGCACACGAACGCCTGCATCAAGTAGACATATAGCTGGCGCAGGCCGGTCTTTTTTGCGGCGATGCCTATCGCAAAGAACGCGGCAGTCGGGTAGACTGTGTAAAGCACAAAGTCGACAATGTCAACGCCGTTGTGCGTCAATTGTAGAGAAAAGTATGCAGACTGGGTATTTAATTTTACAGCCGGGCGTGCACCTGCACCGCCGCGCCCGACTCTATGAACGAGCGCGCGTTTTCAAGCGGGAGCGTCGCCACGTCCTCCTGCTGGAACGGACCGTATTTCGTCATGTCTACACCCACGAACTGCTCCTGCGCCCGGACAAAACGCACGATAATACGCTTTTCGCGCACGCGCCCAGATATCGCCTCAAGCACCTTTGGCCTGCCTTTTGTGGCTGCAGCGACCACTTCGTCCAGCCTGTCCTGTGCCTCTTGCTGCCCATCAAGGACGTATTTCTCCTCGTCAGTCAGCCTCGAATAGTCAAGGGGCTCGCTGCCTTCGTGCACTTTGCGCCGACGCACCTCAAAGAGCAGCCTCGCGGAGGCGGAAAGGAGCTCCACCATGCGGTCCCGCACCTTTGCCTCGGCGCCATCAAACCCCTGGCCCTTTAGGCTGGCAAGCGATGCGGCGACTTTTTGGTAAGTGTCCGGCTCGAGCTGCTGCAGAGCAGGATTTTCTACCTCCTTTTTGAGAAGCTCGTAGATGTGCTTGAGTGATATGTCGCCCTCGTTTTCGCTCATTTTTGATCGCCGGCAGGCACATAGAAGCCTTAAATTATAGGATTCTTGTGTCCTACTGGAAGAGAGGTTAGCTGGTTGCCTTATAAATTAATTGACGGTAAGATAGTCCCGTTAACATTTACTGCAGAGGACGTGATGAAGCGCCTCAAGGAGGACAAGATAAAGTTCATCGACCTCCAGTTCACCGGCCTCTTTGGCAGGTTTCACCACACAACGATGGACGCCAAGATGTTCCGCATAGAAGACTTTACAGACGGCCTGCCCAAGGTGGACGGCTCATCCATCAGGGGCTTTACCGAAATCCACGAGTCCGACCTCATAATCAGGCCGGACCCAGCTACCTATGCGACCATTCCGTGGATAGAGCAGGCGCCGACGGCAAGGCTCATCTGCGACATTTTGAGCGGAGGAGCAAAGAGGGACATCTTTCCCCGCGATCCCCGCGGCCTTGCGAAAAAGGCAGAGAAGTACTGCTCCGATCAGGGCTACGACACTTCGTACTGGGGCCCGGAAGTCGAGTTTTTCGTCTTTGACAAGCTGGAGGTAAACACGATGACTCCGTACCGGGGGCAGAGCTACCACATCACGTCCAAAGAGGCGCCGTGGTCAAGCGACAACGTCGGCTATGCCCTGCGCCTGAAAGACGGCTATCTGCCAAGCGCGCCTGGCGACACGCTCATGGAATACCGCAACCAGTGCGTCGACGTGCTTTCCAACAACTTTGGAATCGTCTGCGACGCGCACCACCACGAGGTGGCGACTGCCGGCCAGTGCGAGATAGACATACGCTTTGACACGCTGGTGAACGCGGCCGACAGCGTCCAGAGCTACAAGTACATAGTAAAGAACATCGCGCAAAAGCGCAACATGATGGCGACGATGATGCCGAAGCCGATTGCGCTTGACAACGGCTCGGGTATGCATGTAAACGTCAGCCTCTGGAACAAGGGCAAGAACCTCTTTTACGATTCAGAAGACGATTACGCTGAAATGTCGCAGACCGCACGCTATTTCGGAGGCGGAATAATGGAGCACGCGCAGGCTCTTGCCTCCATAGTCGCGCCCACCACCAACTCGTATCGCAGGCTGGTGCCCGGCTACGAGGCGCCCGTGTACGTGGCATGGAGCACCGGCAATCGCTCTGCGATCATTCGCATCCCGGCGCACTACAAGGGACAGAGGTTTGCCGCAATGAAGAGGATAGAGTTCCGCGCGCCGGACCCGTCGTGCAACCCGTACCTCGCATTCTGCGCAGTCATGGCCGCCGGCCTTGACGGCATCAAGAAAAAGCGCGACATCGGCGACCCTGTGAACGAGGACATTTTCAAGATGACTCCAAAGCGCAGGCGCGAGCTCGGCATCACGCAGCTGCCGGCCTCGCTGCGGCAGGCGTACGAGGCGCTTGAAGTCGACAGTGCGTTCCTCAAGCCGATACTTGGAGACGATACGATTGAAAAGATAATCGAGCACGAGGAGAGGGAGAACGTCGAGGTCTCGGTGAGGCCTCACCCCCACGAGTTTGCGCTGTACGCCGACGTCTAGGCATTCGCTCACCTGAAGGGAGCCCCTGAAGCACATCCTTGAGATGAAGGCGCGCATGAGACGCGCCCAAAACCGCTTCAAAAACAAGCGATAAGAAAACGTCTCGCCAATACACACTGTGAAACAACATGCGATAATTTCGGCTGCCGCGGTTGCATCGGTTCTTCTTTTTGCCGGCTTTACTGTGCAAGTGGCACACGCAAACCAGATGGATGCACTCATGCTCCCTGCGCAGGATAGCTCGCAGGTGCAGTTCATGGCGCTTCGCACTATGGAGCTGCGCTACCCCGAAGGTAGCTCGCTTGGCGAGATGCTTGCCGGCAAGGTAGAGAGGTTGGAATTTTCCGTGCAAGGCAAGGACGCGCAGGCGGTAGTCGACGCGCTGAACAGGGCGGCGCAGGAAAGGTCAAGCCCGCTAAAGCTTGAAAACACGACGGTGGACTATGTGGCAACGGTAAAGGGCTATTCCGACAGGGCGCAGATGTCGTACAAGGTCGATGTCAGGGCGCAGATGAGCAAGTACGTGCTGCAAAAAGAGCAGGACAGTGCGCCGGCGATCCTTGACCTTGCGTGGCGCAGCCTGTCCGTGCAGGGTCCGGTCAGCGTTGCGACAGAGCGCAACGGGATAATAAACGTCAACCAGCCGGCCGGCGCGCTCGACGCGATGGTGCCGGGGCTTGCGGGCAAGCTGGCGGGCGCGGACAAGATCATGCAGGAACCTCTGCTCAACTTTGCCCGGTTCAGCCTGCTGATGAAGCAGTGGCACTTTCTCTTTGACGTGACGGGCGAGCAGCTGAAGAACTATGGCGTGTTCAGGCCGGGCGAGGGGGCGACGGTGTCGGTATACTCGATAGGCGAGAGCAGCTTCCGCGAAGGCAAGTACGTGCCGGAAGAGATGGACGCCACGATTGACGTGGACGGCTCGCAGGTAACAGTGCACGCAAGCACGCCACCGCCAAGCGGGCAGGTGACCATCGCCGGCTATGCCAAGGCGGAGGAGCAGAACGGAGTCGAGTACGTGACTGCAAGCAGCAAAAACACGCCGACGCCCGTGCTGGGCTTCCAGCTGCAGGTGCTGATGGCCCTTGGAGGCATGATGGGTGCAATAGCGGTGTTTGTGCTGGTAAAGGCGCGGCGCTAGTCAGTCATCATCATCATCAATACTTCCACTCTGGGGCGATGCCGTTCCACCACGCCCGGTACGGCCGGGCGTCGGCGCCTATCTCGCCCTGTATGCGGTTTTCAATCGCAAAGAACATGTTTTCCATTGCGTCCGCGCCGCCGTCGGCCGCAAGCTCTCTGCCTATTTCGGCGACGCGCCCTTTTTTGCCCTCAACATCAGTAGATGGGTTCTGTATGCAATACGTCAGCAAATCGTACAGCTCTTCTTCCAAGTAGGCGTCCAAGCTAGTCCACCCTTTTTATGATGTGGTAGCCAAACTCGGTCTTGACCGGCTCGGACAGCTGGCCCTTTTCCAGCTTGAACGCGGCCTGCTCAAATGGCTTGACCATCATGCCTTTTGTAAAGTAGCCAAGGTCGCCTCCGCGCTTGCCGGACCCCCTGTCCTGCGAAAGCTCTTGCGCCAGCTTGGAAAAGCTCTCGCCCTTTTTCAGCCTCTCTAGGACGGCAAGGGCCTCGCTCTGCTTCTGGACAAGTATGTGCGAACACTTGATCTTGTTTGACATGGCAGCAGGAAACAGGCGCGGGGCGGGAATTAACCTTTGCCCCTTGCCCGAAATCATGATATAAGCGCCAGCAGGCGTAAACCTATGTCAGAAGACACGTCGCCGGCCGCGCCAGGTGAGGCGATCCCTTTTCCCACGCTTACAATATTGTACCTGCCAGCAGAGGCGGCAGCAGTAGTTGAGGACGTGAGCCAAAAGTACCCCAACATGACTATCGAGGACTGCGCCGGCTTTTTCCACGGGAACCAGCGGCTTTACAAGAAGGTGACAATATGGAGCCAGGGCATCGACAGCTTGTGGATGGACGCGGTGATAGCAAGGACGAAAGAGCTTGCGTCGGTAGAATTCGTCAACGTCGTTGCCGGCGGCATGATGCACATACTGTAGTTAGAGAGAACAAAAAATGGAGGCCCGGGGCGCCCGGGCTTTTCTTTTTTTTAGCGTATCGTGTACGCGATGCTGACGCTTGCAGAGACTTCCTGACCGCCGACTACTATCGGGGTTCCGGTTGGCCCGAGAGACGGCGCGGTAAAGGACAGGCCAGGAACAGGGGCCGAGTCGATTGAAATTATGTTCTGCACCCCGGTTATCTGTACTCCTAGTTTTGCGGCTATCGTGTCGGCCTTGGCTCTTGCGTTGCCTATGGCGTTTTCAATAAGGTCGGACTGGATCTTGGCCATCTTTTCGCTTGAAAATACAAACTGGACGTTGTCGACCCTGTTGGCGCCTGCGTGCACCGCAGCGTCAATCCAAGAAGAAACATTGCCGGTGTTGGCGCTTGACACCGTGAGTGAATTGGTCACCGTGTAGCCCTGGAGCGACTGGACATTTCCGCTCTGCGTGTAGTTGTATATCGGAAAGATGTTGAAATACGCCGTGCTAGTCTCGTTCTTTTGCACTCCTACTTCCTTTAGCGCATCAAGGACGTTGTTCATGGCCTGCGAGTTCTTGGCAAGGGCCGCGCCGGCCGTGGCATCCCTAGTCTCGACTGCAAAGATGACGATGGCCCGGTCAGGGATTGCCTTTGCGGAGGCGGTGCCAGAGACCAAAATAGTGTGCTCAAGGTTGCCTTGCTGCGGCAGTAGTGGTGGTGACGGAATCACTTGCGCAAACGCGTTGCCGTAAATGTTGCCTGTCGTTGCAAGAAATACAGCGGCGACTGCTGTCAGCCCAATGGCAAGCGCGCCGTTTCTGCCCAAAGAGGGTGCAAACATGTAAAGCATAGACAAGGATTTTTGATAAGTCTTTTGAACAAAAATTCTGTAAGTCGCGTCACTTGATCTCGTACAGCGCGACTGACAGCTTGAATGCAAGGCGCTCGTCGGTCGCCTGCGCGAGTGGCACGGCGTGCCTTTGTGCCTCCTCCTTGAAGCGCAGGGCGCTTTCGCGGTAGGCGTGGGTCTTCATCGACCTTGCAGTGTCTAGCCTGTCGGCAAGCTTGACGCAGCGCGCCTCTTTTGAGCCCTTGGCAAGCTTGGTGAAATATTCGTCCAGGATTTTGTCGCGCCCTTGTTCATGCTTGCTTGGCCGGGGCTCTGCGACTGTGCGCACCATCTCTGCGACCCTGTCGCCACATTCTTCCCTCACCTCCTGCTCCTGCACACCTTCGAGTGCGTCGTGCAAGAGCGCAGCAGAGGCAACGTCGATGTCGCGCATCTGCAATTCCTCTGCAAGTATGAGTGCAGTCCGGAGCGAGTGGTTCACGTGCGGCTCGTTGTTGTCTATAAAGTGCTCCTTGTGGGCCTTGGTGGCAAGGGCAAAGGCCCTCGTCAGCCTGACGACATCGTCGGTGTTATCCTCAAAATGCTTCAAAAGGCGCGCAAAGCCGGCCTTAGTGAAATCGTTGAAACTCTGTTCCACGACAGTGAGCAGTATTGACCCTTTATAATGTGATTCGGCGCTCGCCCGGCGCACCAAGGCCTAGTTTCGTTTTTAGAAATGAACGGCTGCCAGGTTGCGGGGTTGCCTTCGTCGGTGTGCGGCCCGTGGATCTTGCAGGTTTCAAGGTGCGCCCATTCATGGTTTATGACCTCTGAATTGTGATCTGCAATCGCGTATCCCTTGTCGATCCACGCCTTGCCCAGAAGGAGGCTGTAGTCAAAAGTGGATGGGACGGTTGAATACGTCTTTAGCCAGAGGTTCCATTCTCACCGGTCCGAGATCAGTGAGCCGGCTTTCTTGTCGGCTGTCGACGAAAGGTCGTACACAAAGACAAACATGTCATTCGGGTACATGATCCTCAGGTTTTTCACGGTGCGGTCAAAGGTCAGCAGGCTGACGTGCGGAAAACACGACACTTCAAGGGACGAGTTGGTGTACGGGGCATATCCGTACTTGTTCAGCATTATGCCCTGCCTGAGTTCCCACGCGCTTTCGTCGGTGCACAAAGGCTTGGTTATGAACACCCGAGTGTGGATGTCCTACTGTTTTTCTGCGGCCGCGCTGCCTGGCGGTTGGAAGGCCAGGACTACTATCATCATTATCAAAAGAAGAGATGTAGATATTGTTGCTGCGCCTGTTTTTTTTCTCGACATGTGCTTCGGACAGGCTGCCGGCAGAATTATCCGGGTGTATGTTTCGCTGAACGAGTAGGCTGCAGGCGCGAGGGCCGGCCAGGCTGCAGGACAGTACGTCCCGTAAAAGACATAATAATGCTGAAATACACACCTGCTTCAGATCTTGGCTGACAGCAAAGGCTACTATGCCATACTTGGCGTGCCAGAGAGGGCAAGCCAGCTAGAGATCAAAAAGGCGTACAGGCGCCTCGCAAGGAAATACCATCCCGACAGGAACGGCATGTCTCATGCCGAGGACATGATAAAAAAGATAAACGCGGCGTACGAGGTCCTGTCTGACAGCCACAAGCGCGAGCTGTACGACAATTCGAGCTTTGGCGACGTGGCCACAGAGCCGGCGGCGCAGCAACAGGAGGCGCCCGTGCAAGAGCCGCATCAGCACGTACAACAAGAACATGCCGAGTATGCAGAGCACGAGCAGCATCAGCCCAGGGCGAAAAAAGCCGAGGCAAAAAAGGATACTGATTTTTACAGCGGCCCCACGTACATAGAGACCCCAAAGAGCAGGTTCCACATAATCGTCGAGCCGTCGCTTTGCATGGCGTTTGGCAGCTGCGAGACGCTTGCGCCAAAGGTGTTCGTCGTGGAAAAGAACAAGCGCGTCAACCCAAAGGCGAGGGTCGAGTCGGAGGCCGGCGCCGACTACGAAACGATTCACGCGGCGGCGCAGATGTGCCCCACCAAGGCCATCAGGATAATAGACAGGTACACCGGCGAGCAACTCTTCCCATAACTTAAATTGCAGAACGAGACTGCGTGTACCTCATGAAGCTTTACTGCGTCGGTTGCGGCCCCGGCGACCCTGAGCTCCTGACAGTCAGGGCCGTGAATCTGATAAAGGGCGCAGAAGTGATATTTGCGCCGACTGCAAGGGAGGGCAAGCCCAGCATCGCGCTTTCGGTAGTCGAGCAGTACGTCGACAAGGCTGCCAAGTCAGTCAGCCTGGTTTTTCCCATGGTAAAAGACAAAGAGTCGCTCAAGGACTATTGGGTGCGGAATGCCGGCGAGATTGCCTCCGCAGTCAGGTCCGGAAAAAAGGTCGTCTACCTGACGGTGGGCGACCCTGCGCTCTATAGCACGTGGATATACATACACCGCGAGCTGAAAAAGAGCCACTCGGATGTCGAGGTGGAGATAGTGCCCGGAGTGGCTTCGATATTTGCGATTGCAAACAAGGTCAAGATAAGCCTGGCAGAGGGCGACGAGACCGTGGCTGTCGTCCCGGCGTGCTATGACATGGAACGAGTAAAGAGGACTGCCGCGGCATGCGACACCGTGATTTTCCTAAAGGACGGCAGGTACTTTGACAACGTGATTTCCACGCTGGGCGAGGCTGGATTTCCCGACGACGCGTCTCTTGCCATAGCGCAGGACGTAGACTCGAAAGGCGAGATCCTTGAAATGACGACGCTTGCAGAGCAGCGCGGCAGGAAAGGGCCGACGGAGAAATACTTCTCGATAATGGTGGCAAAGAAAAATGCAAGAAAGTAAGACTGTGTATTTCGTCGGCTCGGGGCCGGGCGACCCGGAGCTCATCACGCTCAAGGCAAAAAAACTCGTCGAGCAGGCAGATGTCATCATCTATTCAGGCTCGCTTTTCAACCCCAAGAACTTGGAATACGCCCGCAAGGACGCCGAGTTGCACGATGCGGCTCTGATTGACAGGGAGAAAATCTACCAGATACTCCGCGACAGCGCCCTTGAAGGCAGGCTTGCAATCAGGTTCCACGACGGCGATCCCGCGCTCTTTAGCACCATCCGGGAGCAGATAGACAAGCTTGAGGCAGACGGCATCACGTGCAAGGTGGTGCCCGGGGTGACTGCAATCCTCGGCGCGGCCGCAGACCTAAAGCTGGAGGTGACGCTTCCAGGCATCACGCAGACTTTGATAATAACGAGGGCGGAGCTCCGCACGCCGGTGCCCGAACGCGAGGCCATATCAGAGCTTGCCAAGCACGGCGCCACGATGGCGTTCTACTTGAGCGTGCACCTGATAGGCGACGTAGTAAAAGAACTGCTGAAAGGCGGCGTGTACACCGAGCAGACGCCGGCGGCAGTCGTGTACCGGGCGACGTGGGAGGACGAAAAGATAATCAAGGGCACTCTTTCCGACATTGCCGAAAAGACGAAAAAGGAAAAGATAATCAAGACCGCGCTGATCATCGTAGGCGACGTGATTGCGCCCAGGAAATACGAGCACGCCAAGGTGTACGACGCCGGCTTTACCCACGGCTACAGAAAGGCAGAAAAGTGAAAGATGTAGGCAGACGTTTCTGCCATAATAATAACGAGTGAAAAGTGATCCCGGCAGCTAGAAATGCTGTGTCGTCTCTGGAATAAATTGAAAAAGGAAAAAGAGAGGAGGGTTTTAGGCCTTTTTCGCCCATGCAGTCACGGTTATGGTGCTTATTGCTGCGCCAGCCCCGCCGCAGACCATGGCCATGATGATGCTCTGGTCCAGCATAGGCCATATGGCCTTGAGGTACTGCCCCACCGCAGGGGTTGCGAGGTAGGCCATGAAGCCTATCGCAAAGCCAACGGCCGCAAATATCCCTATGATGCCTGCTCTTGAAGCCATCATGCTCACCTACTATTGCTGGTGTCCCTCCGCGGACACTCTCGCGCTTCCGACAGGAATAGAGGGGAACTTGTCCGTCACCCTCTGCTCCGCGACGGCAGACGCTTCCATCATTATCTGGTCTATGTCGCCTCCTGAACCTTGGTTTATCTCGACTCCCATGCCGCTTCCCTGCAGCGAGTCCATCATGATGCCGCTGAGCAGGTTCTGCATGTTGCCAATCTCGGTGTCCGCGCCTGGCATGAACCGTGTGAGCCCTGACTTTAGGCCCTTTATTGAGGCCATCGCCGGGCCAAGTGCCACCATCGCGTCTCCAAGGTCGTGCACAGTGGACAGTCTCATCTGCACCTGCTCGATTGCCATCTTGGCGTTTCCAAGAGTCTTTGAGATCTTGCGCACCTCTGCAAGCTCGTTTGAGAGGACCTTTGCAGTGTCAGCGTCGTGCCTCTGCATCGCGTCCACCACCCTCCTGAACAGTGAGGCGTCCCTCTCGTTCATCTTGGTGATCATTGTGTCTAATTTTGATGTCTGCAGCTGAAGCTTGTTTACAGCCGTCTCGATCCTCGGTTTCAGCGGTCCCTGAGGTCTCAGGGTCTCCCTCAGTTTATCGCTGGCCGAAGCCTTGCTTTGATTGCTCCAGTTCTTGTCGAAGCCAGTCATGGATTGCCATGCTGTTTTTCGTTTTTAATTTCGGGTGTATAATCCGGTAAACCGGCAGGTCAGCTAGCAAGCAGCGTTGTTGAGACGCATGTGTTATAGAGGAAAAATGCAGTCAAAAACTACATTTTTGCACCGGGAACATCGCAAAAAAGAGGCGACGACGCGCTCACGGGAGCGGGTTTATCTCCCGGATTGTAAAGTTGGAGAAGCCCATCGTTGCAAACTCGCTTCTTATGTAGACCGAAAGCATCGGCTTTTTCGACTCGCTGCTGGCGTCTACGTACGAGTGTATGAGCTGCAGCGCGGGGTCCACGAGGGATTTGCACGGCTCCATGCCGACCCCAAAGTTTGTGCCGTCGTCCACGAACTCGGTCATGTTCTCCCATTTGCCGCCGTTTGCGCCGAAAGTCATGTCCCGGTACAGCTCCAGCTTTACCTTGGTGTCGTTGTCCATGTTGCGCAGGACGTACTTTATGCCCACCCATGTGTCCTTTGGAAGCTCGCTCCAAGGTTGTTTGGGCGCCACCTCGGTGTAGCCGTTTGGCAAGTGGTGGGCTATTTCTTTGACAAACGCCCACTTGCCATTGTCCAGCGCCACGCCGCCGTAGCCCCTGTCGTCGCAGAGGTTGATGTTTTCGTCGGCGTTCGTACCGTGGTTGGTCCGTGCAAACAGCTCCGGCCCGGAATAGTCCACAAGCTGCGTCTCGTTCACCCTCTTTACGTACACCGTTATCTCTAGGTTCTCCGACCACTGCCTCACGTTGGCAGGGTCGTGCACGTACATCCTGGTATAGTTGCCCGAAGCAGTCAGCGTGCCCGTGCCGTCGACGGTGTAGGTGCTCTCGCCATGGTCCGTGTCAAACCAGCTGTCGTCAGGGTCGACTTCGTTGCCTATTGTCCGTGGATTGCCATTGTCCCAGCTTGACGACCATTCCAGCCCGCCGGCGGCTGTGGGGTAAAGCTCGGCGACGCCAAACTTGTCTGTTGTTATTGCTGGGGGTGATGATAATGAAGGCGAGGTGGGTGGAGAAGGGTTTGCCACAGGCGCGGCGGTCATCTGACTTGGCACCTCGGAAACCTGTATTGGCATGACGTACCACTGGCGGCTTCCATCGTCGTCAATCACGCGCGCCAGTATTTCATGGATTCCTGGCTGCAGCATGCGGTAGTAGTATGTCCATGCCGACCAGTCGCCGGGCGAGGCGGGCTTTGCAGGCTCGTACGGGGTGTTTTCCGTCCTGACTTCGACGAGCTTTATCTTGCTGCTATCATTATTGTTGCCATAAGAGCCCGACGATGACGCCTGGCCGTTTATTATTATCGCCATGTCAGATGCGGCAAGGCCGCTCTTGTCGCCTGTAGACGGATCTATTGTTATCGAAGGCGCGGTTTTGTCTTCTTGTAACGCAGAAGCGGTACCTGCAGAAAGAAAAGGCAATGCAAGCAGCATTGCAGACAGGGCGGCAGCAAAAACGAGCCGCTTGTGGGTGTCATTGGGGCCTAGCCCGATTATTTGGCCGACGGTGCCGGATCGGCGGCCTGTTGCTCTGCTTCTAGAATGTCTCGGTGGGTTTTCTCTTCCCCTGTTTTTGCGGCCCATATGCTCTCTGCGTTCCGATTGCCGGATACATGTAATGTATATCAATGAACACGTCAACGGCGCATGAAATACCGGAACTTTTCGCCACGCTCTGCGAACGCGGGCAGGACTGTCTCATTCTTGCGCAAACGGCGGATGCCGCGCCCATCTGGGCGGAGGGATTCGGCGGGCCTCTTCTTCTTTTTTGCGTCAGAGCGGCAGGCGCATTACTTCCTTGGTGGCCACAGAGCCCCACGCGCCCATGCCGCGGCTATTGCCCGGCTCGGCAGGACCGGTTATGACGCTCACCATGATCTCCTTTGCCGCCATCGGCGGCCACAGCATGGCGACGTACTCGCCGGTGTTGCCGGCCTTGTCCAAGGACGCCATCTCGGCGTTCTTGAAACCCGCGGCCGCCAGCTTTGCCTTCACCGGCTCTGCCAAGTTGCGCTGGCCGTGCACAATCACATAGACCTTTTTAGTGCCATCTATCTGAGACATGGCTCTGAATCGTGGTTAGGACTATAAACGTGTTAGTGTCCCGGTCAGGAGTCGTGATAGTAGCCGACTCGCACATGGCAATGGTGCTCCCAGACGACGTTTCAGAGCGCATCTCCGAGTTTGTCGCAGGCAGGAGGGGCTTCCCGTTCATCGAAAAGGGCGAGCTTGCGTGCGTCATGTACCTGTACGGCAGGTCGGCCGGCGTCAGGCATGAAGAGGAGGTTGCCGAGGCGGCGGGGCTTGCCCAGCGTACGGCAAGGCAGGTGTCAATTGATATAGACAGTTACCTCAACAGCTCTGCAGGCAAGCTCGACTCTGAATACATCAGGAGCAAGTACCTAAACCGCGGACTCCAGCTTGCGGTGGAGAAAAAGAGCGGTGCAGGCAGGCTCGCAGGCGATCCGGCAATCATCTCTGACTGCTTTGCGCAGCACGTCGCATTCTACCGGCAGGACTACTTCTTTGTCCTGTACGGGCCGCTGAAGGAGGGCGAGCTGACGGCCGACATCCGGGGCTCACTTCTGGGCAGGATGGTGATGGTATGCTACAACAGGAAAAGCGAACAGGAGCTTGGCTCACACCCGCTGATACCGGTGTATGTGTGGTTCAAGGGACGGACGCAGCAGCAAAGTAGCAATATATAGCGAAAGTGCGTTTTTGCGCGTGTTGCAGGAAGAAGGGCCTCGCGCTCCGGTGGTCAGGTTCTCCGAGTTTCTCGGCATGGGCTATTTCGGAGACGAGCGGCAGGACGTTGTGGCGCCGATATTTGACTCGCGGCACAACGCCGAGAAGGGCTGGTCGAGGGTCATGGAGATGCACGGCGATTTGCCGGTGTTTCACGCGGCGTTCGTAGAGCACTCTGCCAAGTACGAGTTCATCGCATACCCGCTTTCCATGAACCCGGCGCAGATAAACTATGTCATCTACAGGTCGTTTTCAAGCCTCGCGTCCCTGCACAAGTTCAAAGAGACGCACGACGGGCGCACGTACATCAAGTTCGGCTGGCAGGACATAACCAAGCCGCAAAAGTTTGACGTGCTTGCGCAGTACGCGTTCGTAGACGCAGTCGAGTTTCTGGCGGTGCAGGACGTCAAGCCGGGGACGATGATTGACAGGATAAGGAAAAACGATCTTTAGCTGTTCAGGGCAGTAGGAGAATTATAATGAATAATGCTGCTGCCGCAAATAGGCAAGCTGGCAGGACGGATGTTGAGAAACTTTAGCAGCCCTGCCCCGGCATCCTGGCTTGGGCCGAAGCCGGGATAGTAGCTTATCCGGTTGTTTGGAAGGAGCCTGCCTGCGTCATCGTGCCAGGTGCCATGTATTGCAAGGTGCCTTCCTTCGTGGTATATCGTGGCCGCCCACACAGGCGAGAACGCCGTATTTTCAGAGACGTTTGCCCAGCCGTCTACCGCGCTTGCGCGGTCGGCTCCAAAGCGCATGGAAATGTAATCCGTAAACTGCTTTTCAAGCGATTGCTGGTACACAAAGATGTAAAGCTCTTCGATATTTCCCGCCTTTTCCTGTGCGGCCTTGCGAAGCGCAGGCACCGTCACCTGCTCTATGTACTGGAAGGTGTTTGCATCTTTTTTGACCAGCCCATCAAAGCATGTCACATCATAATCCTTTGGAAAATATTGCTTGTTGCCTTCAAGGTCTGGAAGCAGCATCCCCTTTTTTATCAGCTCTGCAGAACACCCTGTGTCATCAGTGACCACGAAAACGTTCATGTGCTGCTCGGGAGCTCTGCAAGCATATGCAGCTGGCAGATTATTGATGACAATAATAATTGCAGCAACCACGCTGGCCAGCGTTGTCGTGATTGCCCTTGCGTACACAAAACATAGGTCCAGTCCTGCATACAAAAGAAACTGGACTTGATCTGCAACAATATTTGAGAAGAATTCCCTATGATAATGCTCTAGGTGAAATTATGTATGCATATTTGGCACATCATCGAGATCTCTCTCTTCTAGTCGAACCCGCCATCAAGCCTTGTAAATGAAGAGAAGGGTTAGGCCCGCCCAGCTGAAGCGTGAATGTTTTTGCTGGGCGGGAGGTGATTTGAGACTTGCTGGTAGATGCCAATATGCCAGACTTCCTGGAAATTAGGCAAGCCTAATTAGGTTAGCCTAATATTTAAATGGTCTTTCGATTGGCACTACAGAGAATGTTAGAGACAGCGCGGGGGATTAATTGCAACAGTCTACCGCGTTATGATGATAACGATGACGAGCCGGCAGGACATGAATCAGGTGCTTGTGCTTTTCTTTGAGAAACAGGATGCACTCCAAGAGATCCCGCGCCTGCGGTTCGGTCAGCATCGACAGAAACCGCCTCTCGATGCCATGCTCCGCCAGCATGGCCCTGACCCGGACGTCCCGCGGCGATCTTGTCGTCGGCATTGTCTACGATAGAGGCGGATGGTTGAGTATATCAAAGTATAGCGTGAATATTAGGTGCATTGTCCCGTACCAGCGAAAAATAGAACAAAACCACAGAGGCTTTCCACTGCAAAGGGGCCCAAAAGGCGCTTGTGTAGGCATGGCCGCATCGAAAGCTTGCGCGAGCCGCAGTTGCATCGAGAGAGCAGGCATCACAGCCGAAAGGTCATTGCGCTATGCCGTGACGTGGACTGTTATCTGGGTCCAAGTTTGTTTTCCCGCATTGTCGGTCGCCTTGGCAATGATGTCGGTGCTTCCGGGCTCTGACGGCATCCGGATGGTTTTCGTCCACTCCTCAAAGTCGTTGTCGGCGGATGCGGCGCGGTACGAGGAATCCGTAGTCCTTACCTCCACCGACTCTATTCCCGTGTCGTCAAGCGCCCTGCCGGTGACTGTAACCGTCGAGTTTGCCGGGAACGACGTGCCGTTGCCCGGAGTCAGTATCCTTTCGTACGGGTTTGACATGTCAGGCACGGTCGACAGGTCGGGGTGGTTGTTGTCAAGTGCCTGCTGGAACCCCGCGAAAGAGAACCCCTCGACTCGGGCAGTCTTGATAAACTGATCCAGCTCGGTCATTGCCACTGAGTTGACCTCGTTCTGCACCTCTGTACCCTTGTATTTTGTAAAGTCCTGCGGGTGCAGGGTGAGAACCGCATAACCCTTGTCCTGTATGTCCGTGCGGATGGCAGACATTATTTCGCCAAGAGGGCGGAGGATCTTCACCTCTCCGACCTGGTCCGCAAAATTTATCGTCTGCGGCATGTGCGCAATGCCTGGAAATAGCGGCGACTCTCTGGGCGCCGCCGGAAAGAGGTCCGTCTCGTCGGAGCTTATGATGTTCATGCCTAGCTGGTCCATGGCGTTTAGCGTGTCCTCGTTAAAGTTGTTGTAGGGCGTGGCAAAGACATCCGAATCAGTGCCAAGCACGTCTGCGAGCTTGGCCTTGGCCTGCATCAGCGTGCTTTTCTGCTCTTCGAAGGAAAGGGTAGAGTAGTCGACGTGGTCCCAGCCGTGGATAACGTACTCGAATAACCCTGCGTCCCCGCCTTCGCGGACCTTCGATACTATCGCCGAGTCGTTGCCGAATTCATTCATTATAATTGCAGTCGAGGTGTGGACCTGCTCGGAGATCAGTTTGTCCAGGACGGCAAGCTGCACGTCTCTCACCCATTCATCCTGTACGTCGTCCAGGCGCATCACTATGCAGTTGCAGCGGTCGCCGCCACCTCCCCCTCCTCTTTCGCCGTTGCTGCCGCCCCCGCTGTCATCATTATTGTTATCATCACCACCACGGTGATGGTGTCTGCCGCTGCTGCTACTACTGTCGCGTTCGCCATGGTTGCCGTCGTCGTCGCCGCCATTGTGGTGTCTGTTATTGTTGTCGTCGTCGCTTCTGTCCTGTATCCGGACAATGTCGGCTGCGGGCTCGCCTGCGCTGGCAACAGCGTGCACGACGTTTCCTGTCCTGTCGATAGCCTTGGAGGCAGGCCCCTGTGCAAACGCGCCGGGCATGGCCGCGCTCATGGCAAGCATTGCAGACAATAACACTGCAAAGGCAAGCGGGCGTCGTGAACCAAGCACACGGAAAGACGCGGATTTGAGAGTTCTTGAAAAATGAGCAAGGCTGCCAAAAATAGGTCTAGGAGGCATGTTTTCTTGTTATTATTATGCCGCGGATAACTGTATATTGTTCACCAGTAGGGAAATCAGCAGAGAGGTTTCCCACACCCGGCTCTAGTAGAATTTCATATAGATCTGGGAAAAATCTTATCTATACCCCAGAAAGCCGAGATCAGGGTATATACACCATACAGCAAAAAGAGATATGCAATGCAATAGCCAGGCTGCATGAGAACGTCCTTGCGGTGTTTCTAGTACAGGACGGGTCGATAGTGGAATGGAAGGCCCGGCCCAGCACGAGACTGCCAGGGCCTCACGGGATTGAAGGTGTGATAACGCAGAGGCTCGTCATGATGTCGCTTGCAAAAAAAACCACGAGACGTTCCTTGGCAGGCTGCACTACATCATTGGCCGCTATGACGACTCGGACATACGCTGTTTGACTGTGGCCTAGACGAAAAGTCCATGCTCGTGGTGAGAGTGAAAAGGTCGTACAGGATAGAGGTGCTTGCAAAAAAGGTGGCCGGCATTCGGACCTAGCGCAATGAGAACCTACATTAATAACCCCACCTGACGAACAAATCCTGTTGACCAACAATCCCGTAGCGGTTTTCGACTCTGGCATAGGCTCGCTTTCCATAATACGCGAGCTGAAAAAGGCAGTGCCGGCAGAAGACCTGCTGTACTTTGCTGACAGGGCGCACTTTCCCTACGGCAACAAGTCGCACCAGCAGCTCTTGGAGATAACTGCAAGCACTATAAACTACCTAAAGCGCTACAAGCCCAAGCTCGTTGTCATGGCGTCAAACACGCCGAGCGTGCAGGTACTCGAAGAGGTCAAAAAAAGGGTAGGGGAAATGCCAGTGATAGGCGTCCGGCCGCCCCTCAAGGAGGCCGTCAGGCTGACCAAGAAAAAACACATCGGAATAATGGCAAGCGCGGGGACCGTAAACAGCAAGGAGCTTGAGAACCAGATACGGCGAGAGGTGCCGCAGCACATACTCGTGACAAAGTTCAACGCGTCGCCCATAATAGAGCTCGTGGAAAATGGCGTGCATCTTGAAAACGAGCGCAGGACGTTTGACGTGGTGTCTAGGGTGCTTGGCGACGGCGTGGACGAAAAGATAGACGTCATGACACTTTCAAGCACGCACCTGCCGTTCGTGAAAACTTACCTCAACGCGCTCCTGCCCACCGTCAGGTTCGTCGACCCTGCGCAGATGGTCGCCAAAGACGTGAGAAAGTTTTTGAACTTTTACAGGATGGCCAAAAAGAGCGGCAGCGGCAGGTTGCAGATCCTAGTCTCGGACGGCAAGCGCGAGTTTGAAAAGTCAATCCGCGCGATGGGCGTGAGAGAACCCGTGGAAGAAGTGTTTTTGACGTTTTAACGATATTTTCGAGCGCACGAACGGCACGCTCAGAGAAAGGGTAATGATGCGGCGCGGCCGGAAAACCATAAAAACACCCCTGGTAGAAGGCAACAGGATGTCTTCCTCTGGAAGATGGGAGGTACCGGTACAACATAGTCTCATCAAGCGTCATGGAAGCGGGTCGATTTCCCGGACGGACAATTTCTCGTATATGACGGTGCCCTCTTCATTTCTAAAGTAAACGGACAAGAAGGGCTTGCCGGAAGGGCTGCTTGGAAGCACGAGATGCCTGGTCAGTCTCAACCCAGGATTGACTCCAGAGCTGCAGGCGTCGCAGCCATGGCCCCAGTTGTTGCCGGTGTCGGTATACGACGTAACTTTTTTCCAAGGCTTTCCGTCAGCGGATTCACTGTTGCCCAGCCAGAGTTCCAGGGTCGTGTACGTGTTTGCACGGTTATTCCGTATTATGTACTTAAAGGGCACCGGCGTGTCCTCAGGAAATGAGTCGCCAAGTGGAAACTCGCCACAATCCTCTGCAGATGCATAGCCGTTGTCTAGGTGGTGTGCAGTCTCCTTTTCAAAAGACCACTCTCCGTCGTAGAGAAAGATGGCGCCGTATCCCCTGTCATCGTTCAGGGATTCGTCTTCATCGTAATCTATGCCATGGTTTGTGCGGCAAAAGATCTGAATATACGAGTCTTCTTCGTCGCCAAATTCGCTCACTCTTGTGAGGACGCCGGTTATCTCCAGGTTCTCGTCCCATTCCCTCTCGTGATCCGGCGACACAACGTAGATGCGCACGTAGGAGCCCGTGGCCGTCAGTTTGCCTTCACCGTCTATCTCGTACTCGCCCTCTCCATGAGAAAAGTCAAGCCACGGATCGTACGGGTCGGTTCCATCGTCAAGTGTACGCGTGTGGCCGTTGTTGAATTTCGAGTACCATTCTACTCCGCCAGCCTTTGTCGGGTTTAGTTTCGCAAGGCCAAAGGGATCTGTTGCATCTCCGCCTATTCCACTTGCAGGCTGCGGCGGTGGCGGCGCAGGAGGATAATGGTGGCGGTCGTGATGGTCGTCATCATCCTTCTCATCTTCATCGTTTCTTTTATCAAAAAGATCTCTTATGCCCTTTAACATTGTCCCTCGGCTTATTCTCTGCCGTGGATGGTAAAAGGTACATGGCCATTTTCAGGGCACCCTGTAGAATAACTTGCCCTCTATAGCAATAGCGCGGAATATCAGTAACCACTTTAATGTTGACTCAACTACTCGATCTACACTCACAAGCGGCAAACGCTCATGGCCTCGCTCCCGATACCGTGTACACGTATTCGTTGAGAGCGTACAGTTCAGGCTGAACGTATTTCAAAATGCCAAGCGCCAGACGAATAACAGGATTGAGCGCATGAATGGAACGCTCAGAGAAAGAGTAAAGGTTCAGCATGGATGGAAAACGAAGAAAACGCCGCTTGCAGAAGGCAACAGGATACAGTACAATTTTGTAAAGCCGCACATAGCCCTTGACGGAAAGACACCCGCTAATGCGGCAGGATTCCAGATTATAGGCTGGAAGGAATTGCTAAATACAGCAGTACCAAAAGCTGGAAATAAGACCACAACAAATGGGCAAGAGTAGATCCCTGTTTCCAAGTATGCTTTACGATGCGGCAGAACAAGATTATGAAGCTGCGAAAATACTGGCGCAAAACGCGCTATTGCCACAATGTTTGTTCTATCTCGAACAAAGTTATGAGAAATGCACCAAGGCTATTCTGGCATATACAGAGATCGAGCTAAGGAAAAGAGATGCTACGGAGGTTGAAGGTGAATTGCGATCTAAGAAACTGGGGCATAATAATAGGGCATCCACCCATGACCTTTGGTGGCATCTTCTTGACGAGGATAAGAAAAGAAGAGAGAAAGATGGTACTATGACATCAACCGAGATAGAAACTGCACTTAACTTCGTTGAGAGAGTATCCAATACCAAACAAGAATATCATGTGTCAAGGTATCATGAAATGATTGCCGCATACCATAAATCATATCAAATCATCAAAGCCGAACCACGAGTAAAAGACAATGTTTCTCGGATGCATGGTCTTTGGATATTTTTGCCTAGATGTTTTGAAAGAATTGATAGTGTATCAAGGTATCCGCTAGGTGAATACAACTATACCAACCTAAAGACTTTGAACCAAAATATTATCCGTGATTCTTGCAATAAACTACTTGATATGGTAAAAGAGTATCTAGATTATACTCCAGAAATGTTGAGATTGCTTGATCAAAAGTTGATTCCATACTTCGCCAACGGAAATTCAACAACTGAAAATAACACCTGAAGATTAAACAGAACCAAGATTTTGGTAGGTTAATGCAGAATCAATAGAAGCGTCCACAAAGCTGACTAGCGCCTTCATTAAACGACACAGCAAGCAAGGGATGCGAAACGAAAGCCCAGAACCTCGGCCAGCAAGACGAATGATGAGGAAAATTGCTGAAGCAGATGCAGGTGACGCAGGAAACAAGAAGAAAAAGAGCGGGAGGAGGGAGATAACAACATACTGGCTATGTGGGCGGCATGGGTCAGCGCTTGCACAATGGTGCGAGATGCGGGCCAGTTGCAACCGTGCTGCCTGCGAGGGATGGAGAGGCTTTCAGTCGTGCTGTTGATAGCAGCTGAAACGTGACGTGAATCGAGGAAACTAGCAAAAAAGGTGCGCCGGCCCGCAAGCCGTGCATTGGGCGGGCCGTGCAAGCATCTGACCTTTCGTCGGTTATGGTTCAATTCTCCTGAATATTGAAATATAGTTGCACAGAATCACACAGGTGTAGATGGGCCTCAGCGAGGATTTTGACAGGGGAGGCAGGGCGGTCATGGACACCCTGCTCCACGCAAGCCGCATCTACTCATACTACGAGCGTAGGCTTGAAAATGAGATTTTGAGTCAGCCCTTGCCAAACCATGTCGCGATAATCCTGGACGGCAACAGGAGGTGGGCCCGCTACCACTTTCTCGACACGGAAAAGGGCCATGCGTATGGCGCCGACAGGGCCGAGGACCTGCTCAACTGGATACACGACATCGGAGTCAGGATAACCACGCTCTACATCCTTTCAAACGAAAACCTGGAGCGCAACGACGAGGAGCTTGAGAACATCTACAAGCTGCTCGAAGTCAAGCTGAATAGGCTGTACAACGACAAGAGGGTGCACAGCCGGCAGATGAAGATAAAGGCCATCGGCGACAAGCACAGGCTCCCTCGCAGCCTGCAGGAGATACTGAGCAGGCTGGAGGAGGCGACTGCCGAGTACGAAAAGATGTTCCTCAACATCGCAGTCGCGTATGGTGGCCAGAAGGAGCTTGTGGATGCCGTGAAAAAGATTGCAGTCATGGCCAAGAACGGCGAGATTAAGGTGGAGGACATCAACGAAAAGACGATAGAGGCGTGCCTCTACACGTCGCACCTGCCCCAGTCGTCGCCGGACCTCATCCTGAGGACATCGGGAGAAAAGCGCCTGAGCGGGTTTTTGATATGGCAGAGCGCATACAGTGAGCTCATGTTCATGGACGTTTTCTGGCCGGAGTTCCGCAAGATAGACCTGATGCGCGCCATCAGGACGTACCAGCGCAGGGTGCGCCGGTACGGAAAATAGAAGTTCAGCCGTTCTGCACTATCGCTTTCACCTATCGTTGCATCTATCTCGTATGCGATGCCATGACAAGACATCGCATCAGATCTTGTAGCAACGACGCACATTTTTCTCACATAATATTTATAGATAACATGTGTTGGACTTGGCCTTCCATAATCTCTTTAAGGTATCTTTCTCCTGTTTCGCAGGGGTATATGAGCACTAATAATACCAATAATTCAAGTACGAGGGCGGCGACAGGATGCACGCTTGCAATCCTGTTGTTGCTGACAGGCTATGCGGCGTATCCGCTGATAATAGGCACGGCACAAGCAGCAGAATCGGAGAACCTCACCATAAACGCGTTTTCCCTGCCGGACGGCAATCCAGTCAACGTGTTGGTGGAAATCCGGTCATCCAACCCGGACATGGTCAAGTCGGGGTTTGCTCCTCAGACAGCCGCAGGACAGGCTGGCACGATATTTACCATCAAGGTGAGCAACAGCCAGAGCTACGCGTTTGACCATTGGCAGGATGGCAGCAAGAGCAACATCAAGGCAGTGCTGCTTTCCAAAGATACTACGCTGGTGGCCTTTTTCAAAAAGGTCTCCACGCCTCCAAACCTCACAGTGAGTGCGGTGACGGCTAACGGCGAAGAGCTCCACATGTGGACGACCGTCAGGTCGGGCATACAGACCGTGGCCTCTGGACTGACGCCCTTTTCGTTTACCGGCGCATCGAGCAGGACGTATGAGGTGACCGTCGGGAACCAGAATGCAGAAGGCGTCCCCCTCGGCGAAGGAGGCCCCTCGACCTTTGGAGTCGCCCCGATAAGCACCATCTTCAACCACTGGCAGGACAACGTCAACGACAGGAGCGTAACGCGCGACGTCACGATACCAGATAACGGCACGTCTGTGAACCTCGTGGGCGTCTACAACAAGGGCGACAGGGTCACGCTTGAAGATCTGGGGGTATTGCAGCTGGTATCGCACGACCTCTACAACACCATCCGCGACGGGCCAAACCCGGGAAGCATAGAGGACGAGAGGCTGAACCTCAGCACGGTCCTTGACCACGGCGAGGACCAGATAATCCTTGGAGGCGAGCCGAGGAACAGCGAGAACATCGCGCTGCATACAGTGGCGGTAAAGCTCGGCAAGATGTACCTCGACCTAGTGATAGACAAAATGATGAAGCCAGAAGACGCAAGGGAGCAGGTAGTGCAGGTCTACCTGCAGATGGTGGCAAAGGCTTACCAGGACACCTTTGGGGAGCCGCTGCCTGACCCGGCGCCAAGTGAGCACGAAGAAAACCCGGACGGAAGCGAGAACCTCACAGGCGACTTGTCGCTGCGGGCCATCCATTCGTATATCCCGGGCCACATCATGGTAAACGGGGCGGACATGATGATACTCGACCCGTCGCTTAGGGGAAAAACGCTATCCGACGAGGACATGCAGCAGCTGTCAAAGCCGCTTGACGGGACGTTTGATCCCGTGTTCAGGAACGTCACCATATTCCTCCCACCGCCAAACCCGCCACCAAACCTCTTTACAATCGACCTCTTTGAGAGAGACAGCAGCTTTGCAAAGCAGTTTGGGACCGACGTTTCGTTCGAGGATTTTATGGACGAGCTCAAAGATGGACGTTTTAACCAGAACGAGAAGGTGATGTTCTACTTGAGGGAGGACATTGCCAACGGGCTGATGCCTCCAGAAGGACAAGGAGGAGATGAGAAGGGTAGTGGTGGCGAGATTGCAGCAGAGGCGACAGCACCTGAAAACGCGACTGCAATTGCCAGCGTGCCCGCCTTTGTACCATCCGTAAATGATACTACGGCCAGCGTACCCGCTGCTGCTAACACTACTACTACCCTTTCCTCTAACGCAGAGATACAGACGACGCAGGAACAGGCGGTGACGCAGGATAGTAGCAATAGTGGCGGCAGCGACAAGCAGGCGGCAGCGGGCAATAACAATAGTGGTGGTGGAGATGAGCAAGGACCGACAGTGGATGATGGTGGCAACCAAGCGGTTGATGAGGAAGAGGAGGAAGACAACGGAGGCCGGCATTTGTCGGCAGATGATAATAATAATAATCGCGAGGAGGATGATGATAATAATAATGGGGGTGGTGACGACGGCCAGCACAACGGACATCACCACGAACGTGACAATGGGCAGGACAGCAGTTCAGGAAATGATAATGACGATAAAGGCCAGCACAGTGAACGCGACAGCAGAGGCGGCGGCAGGCAACATGACGACGGCGATAACAATAGTCGCGGACACAGAAACGGCGATCGAGACTTTTCTCTTCCAAAGCTGAGTGACATTCTGCAAGGCTAACTCTCGGGTAGCGAAGCTGAAAAAAGCAGGGGTTAATGCACGGCTTCTTTTGCCTTCTTTATCAACTCATCGATCGAGAGATCCTTGCTTTTCAGGCTGACGTCTGTTTGCTCGATGACATAATTGCTAGTTGTGTCGATTCTCCGCTTTGATATGAACACCTCGTTACGGTTGTCAGAGTAGCTCACATACTGTCCCTCGCATCCCTAAACATAGAAGACTCGAATAGAACGAGCGCAGGGGGTTAAATAAAGTTAGTGGAAAGTGGCTACTGGCGTCAAGCAAGTGGCTTTTGCTTGCAGGAAAAATCAGGACAAGCGTTATTTTTAATTTAAATATCTCACACGATGCCAAGCGCCAGGTTTGCCATCACGAATATGAGCGCCACTTGGAATATCCCCTGGCTCCCGGCCAGCTTGATGTTTCTCATGCCCCATTTGATTATCTTGTCCCGGTCGGGCTCTTTTTTGCGGAGCTCCAGATAGACTCTGGCCTCGGTCGGCATTATCATCCCAAAGCCCTGGACGGAGAGGATTATCACGATGACTATGGCCGCGATTATGGTGGGCGATTCCAGCGTCAAAAGGCCCAGCCTGCCGGCCATGTTTATGCCGGAGGTTATCGCCACTGACGCAAGGGACGGCATGAGAAAGAGCATGACAGGCACCAGCTTTTTTATCACCTGCGTCCTTGCCTGCGGCTCCAACCCCTTCATCACCCTGCTCATCACAAGACCCATGAAAAGGTCAATGCCGGTCCACGTACCTCCAGTTATAACGTGCACATAGTTGAGGACAAGCAGGTTTCCGTAGACAAGCGCAAAGACGAGGCCGGCTATTGGCACAAGCAGAGTCAGCATAGAATACGGCGACACTATGTGGTGCTGTTCCTCGATCACTTTCTTTATTATTAGAAGATCTTGTAATTATGTGTTAAATTAAGAGGCGCCGGCTGGCCGGAAATCCCGCGTTTGGCTTTCGAAAAAGTTGGTGGTTGACCTTATTAAATCGTGATTGTTTTGCATTTTGACCGGTATACGTTTCTATAATAGCGAGCTTTAGGAGCATGATTAGCATACATGAGCGAATCAGCTGCTTTGGAAGGCGCCATCTTCTTTATGATGAGGACCTATCTTGATTCCGGGCTTGTCACGCCTGAGCAGGCAAGCCAAGTGCTGCAGAGGCTGGAGGAAAGGACCAGATGGTACTGTTTGCAGCATCATTCCGGCGACGATGCAAGTTTCAAGCCGGCTGGATAGTAATAATAATGTGCAAGGCTACATGCGATGTTTTGCGCTGCCAATCGAGCCGGCGCTCTCTCGACAATTGCAAAAGTCTTTTATTTCTTGAGCTCTTTTTATAGAAACAGAAGCGTCTAGGGGCCGAATTATGGAATCTATGCAGATACAGCCAAGCGTCGAACAACAGTCACAACTCCGCCAGCTGAACTTTTTGCTCTGCCCGTCATGCTACTGGTCTGCCTCCGGCATTGTTGCAAACTGGAAGCCAACTATTTGCCCAGAGTGCAAGAATTCTGCGGTAAATTGCATCTCTGTCAGGCCGGATATAGCAGCGCACACATAATCATTATAGCTGGGCCTTGTAAAATAAAAAATAGACTTTGATGGGTTGCGTGTGCGTCCGACGTTTCATTTAAACTAAAGATAATGACAGAAAGCCTTAAGGCTAATTTCTGCAAAAGAGAGACAGCCAACTGGCCGAAAAAGAAGACCGATGCACTGTTCGGCGCCGCGCAGCAGGTAAAGGCCTGCTGGGCCTAGGTTAAAAAGCAGTGCCTGCAAGATGCTGGAAAAGGTGGTCTACCACCCGAAGGGGTGGGAGATAGTCCAAATGCACCTTACAGGGGCAAACCACGGAGCTGCCAGGACCCTTGGAGGCAGTTTCGAAGGGAAAGCCACATGTCTTCGAAAGCCAGTTGGCGTTTATTTTATTATTAATTATACATTATCATCATCATCATCATCATTCATGACGTGTGCGTGTTTTTTTGTACGCAAGATCAAGCAAGTTTTATCAGCTTGCTGACACAGCGGGCGCTTGGCGATAGAATGCTATTTCAGCCTTTAGATCTTTTAGGACGGCCGCCAAGATGGCAGGCGACGAATCTTTAAAGAATTTGCTTACGGCATTCTCTAAAATTTCTGGATCGGAAATGATTGCTTTCTCATCTATCTTGTAAATTGACTTTAGAGTCTTTAACATCAAATCAGAAGTCGTAGAACCAAGTACTTTATTGAATGCAGAAGTCAGTATGCTTTGTAATTTATCGCCTTTCCATTCGGAATATCTCGCATCGTCATGAATAGTATATTCATGGGCATTTAGAATGGCGATTAGCGCACTTACGGATGTGTCTGAAAGCGAATCCGCATTGTAGCAGCATACAGCCTCAATCATAGTTGGAAATCTTTTGCCAATATTTTCTTCATATTCTTGGACGCGCTCTTGCTGACCGTCCTGGATAAAAGCATCCACGCTGCCTACTGCCAGAGCACCCTTGGCCCCAGTATCATTCATTATCCTTGAAATAGTATTTTGCCAAGATTCTAGTGATTTTGAGGAAATGAGGTTTTTTTCATCGTCAGTAACATAGATCGAATCTTTTGTCACTACCTGTAGTGTACCGCTCTTGACATACCGTTCAACGTCAATGCCGGCTCTTGACATTCGTTCTAGGACCTTGTCCAAGTCAGGCTCTGCAGCATAAATCACCGCGTATCCCTCCGCAAGGTACCTGCCAACCATATTGTAAAGGCGAACATACTCGGACCGTTGAAGTAAACATAACGAGTGCGTTTGACGTAGCATAAAGATAGTTGAGGTGAAACTCACTCGGAGATCTTATAAACGTTCACGATTACCTGGCTGCTACGAGAATCTTGTTCGCATCACTTGTACACATGATCTTTAAATATGGTGAATTAAAATAATGGCGTGCGATGCCTCAGGACTACGACAATTCCCAAATTCTAGACATCATTAAATCAGCTCTTGAACTGACTGGAAAAGGATCAAAACAGGTTATCCTTGATTACTTGAACGTGCGATACGGTATGGACACGAAGTTAATCGTAGAGTACAAAGACGAATTTGAAAATTATCTGCGCGAGACTCTTGGAGATAGTGCAGAAATAATAATTTCCAAGATTAACTCTTCATTATACGAATTCAGAAATAATTGCAATACGTATAATCATCATCATAACAAGAATAATAATAATGCCACATTGCAGGAACAGAAAAGATCTCGCAGCATGAGAATAACCGATGTCATCCATTTCCTAATCTGCGATAATTGCTACTGGTGTGCGTCGATTCTAGGCGAGCGCTACGAGTCAAAATGCCTGTCATGCGGCAGCCAGATAGTTTCTTCGGTGCCGGTCATGAGTAATGAAAAGTTCATCGTCGAAGTCGACAAAAAGCGCGGCATTTCGCTATCATTCCAGTAGCACGCTAAAACGTGTCAGCGAATGCAGATCTTGCGTATGTGTGCATATACGCCATGACAGGTACACGCGTATACGCATATACGTACCTTCTACCCGGCTAGCTGTATAAACGAAATTCCTTCTTTTGGATTCAAAAGAATGGTCTGATATCTGGAGCTATGCTGGGTGCCACGCAGCTTTCTGATCATTGCCCTTTTCTTTGCTTCGTGGCTCTCAATGTAGGATTCAAAGATTACCAGCCCATCTGCAACAAATTCCTCGATCCCAAAACCAATCTCGGTTTTGCCGATACTCTGTTCCAGTATGGCAACGACAGTACACCCCTGGTCTTTTATTATTCGGTTAAGAACGATCTCTAGAATCCTTCGCTGTTCTGCAGGCGGGATTTCTGCAAAAAGCGCGTTCAAGGAATCTATCACCAGCCTCTTGGCCCCAGTTTCCATGACCGTCTTGACTATTTTATTCAGCGTGTCTGACACTGCTTCTGATGCCAGCGGCGTGAATTCTAGGAAACGAAGTACGTTTTCCTCCATAGGTTTTTTGAAATCGAAACCATAGCTCTTTGACATATTACGGATGAAAATTTCTTCGCGTTCAAGAAAGGAGGCGTAAACGCCTGCTTCCTTTGCCATGGTGGCGCCATTCAACAAGAACTGGATTGCAAAAGTAGACTTGCCTGTCCCGGGATGGCCTGCAAGTATTATAAAGCTCGAGCGGGGAAACCCGCCTCCTATCAAATTATCAAATCCGGGGATCCAGGTTTTTGCCAACGATGCATTTGACAATATGATCTATTATCGACCCGCAAGGCATTTTTATACTCTCTTATTCCAAATTCAAAGGCTCTCCTGAAACAAGCACTTTTTAGTCGGAAGTGTCGAAACGAAGCAAGTATATTTTAGATGCAGACTAAGACATTGCTTGTCTTATCCTTTGTCATAATTTCGCTAGTTCCTGCTTCGCTCTTGTCTGCCATATCATTCATCTCCCTTTCAAAGCTGGAGCAGAGCATATCCAACATCTATCTCGGAACCGTGACTATTATCAGTAATCTATCTGACGGACAGAAGGAATTGGTGGATATGAGGTTGAATATGGATCAGTTTATCGCCACATCCAATGAACAAGAAAGACAGGGAATTTTGCAGCAAATAAATCAAAATGAAGGCAACTTTCTAAAGACTCTCATAGAGTACAAAGAGATAGACGACTTTCCAATGCAGACAGACATTCTCCAGCATCGTGGGATGGGCAACCTGACATCGTACGAGCATTCCCTGCTTGCCCAAGTAAACAACGATTGGCGTGATTATCAGCAAGCAAAGAACAGGATTATCACTTTATCCAATGAAGGGCTGAGAGAAAATGCAACCATCTATTCCAACACTATTGCCGCAGACAAGTTTTCAAGGCTGGCAACAACCTATAGCAAGGTTGTAGATTTGAACAACAACTTGGCATTTATAATGTACGACGAATCCCAGTCGGTCGCCAAGCAGGCATATCTATTTGGGGTTATCGCGTCGGGCTCTTCCATAGCCTTTGGAGTTGCGGCGGCTCTCCTCATCTCCAAGAGACTGGCCCCATCTGTCGATGAATTACAGCAAGAAGCAAGAAAGAAGATCGAGAAATTCATTTCAAAAGGCAGCAGTACCAAAATGCCACTACAGGTGACGGCAACAACGGCCAACAGCGAAGTACAGAAAATGGGTGCAGAGACAATCCCTTCTACTACTACTGCTGTTGGCTCACTCGATAATAATGATAATAACGGCAACAATAATGATACATCCTCAACAGACCTGATGCTGCAGCAGCAAGTGGCAGAACTGTTGGAAAAGGGGCCAATGATACTGCTGCATTTTAGCCAATATAAGGAATTGAAAGAAGAGAACCGCCAACAGCCATCTGAAGGTCAAAAATCAAAAACGACAGTGGCAGATTCGCTGCTTGACCATTACCTTGCCACTACAACTACCGGCCAGCAGCCGTCGTCGACATCATCATCTACTACTACGGGCGGGAAAAAGACTACTGCCACTAATCTGGTTTTGATAACGAAAAGAACCAGCAATTTGTATTCACTTGGGCGCAGATCTGGTGCGGCAATCTACATCCTTTCATCATCATCCCAAGACCCTATTACAACATCGGAAGATGGGCTTTTGATAATATCGATCAGCCAGACATCGCTGATACTAGAAGCAATCAAGCGCACTTTACGGGAAAACCCAAACTCGGTAATAATCTTGGATAACATTACTGAACTGATTCACAAACTTGGATTCGCAAAGGTGTTCTCGCTAGTTCAAAGCGTATCTGACGAAGTTTCGCCATATCCAAAATCAAGAATCATTATCTTGATTAATGAAAATGCGCATCCTCAAAACGAGGTAGAGGCTATTGCGACCATTTGCAACGCATTCATAAGGTAAAGAAAACACAATATCTAACAACGACAATAATAATAGCTCTACAAAACAAAAAAACATATTTTTTCTATATTGATTGGAAATGAAGTAAATGATAATCTGCTGCCGTTACATGGTGCATCAAAATACTTATATGAGAAACTCATTTTTCAAATACGTGTCCTCTGACAACAACGGCGCGACACTAGAAGTCATTGAAGAGGCTTTAGCGCTTGTAGGAAAGGAATCAAGAAGGGTGATCCTAAATTACATCCAAGAGAGGTACGGGATGGATTTGAACTCCCTTGTCAGATACAGAGGAGAGTTTACAAATTACCTTGAAGAAATGCTGGGCGACAGCGCAGAAATTGTTGCGGCAAGAATCAATCAGGTGCTGGATGGGCACAAAGCCAAATCCATCAAGGGCCCATCATGCTACATATGCAATCGCTCTTATGCGCCGGAAAGTATGCGCCAGCACCTGATGCGTGACCACACGAGAGAAGAGGTTGCCCACCATCTTGCAGTAATTTACGTTGACGATTGGCGCGAAGAAGCCGAGTTGCAAGCTGAGAGCAACACTATGCTTCGCCAGTTGCTTCACAACTGAACCTTTTTTGAACACAGACTTTTTTTTCTGTCAGCCAGTCATTCTCCCTCAAGAGATCCATACACATATCATAATAACAAGAAAAGCTCTTGGGCTAGGATGAAGGAGGCAAGTCGTCTTGCTTCTTCTTTTCTTCTTCTTTTTTCTCTTTTTCTTCCTTTAAGGAATTTGCCAGCTTCCAGCCGAACTTGATGACGTAGGGCGAAAGAAATGTGGTGATTATGGTCATCGTCCCGACCATGGGAAGAATGAACGCACTTGTCGCCCCGACGTCCGCGCCGCCCTTTGCAGTCACGAGCGCCAGCTCGCCTCCAGACGCAGACAGTGCAAAGCCGGCCTTCATCGACGTCTTTTTGTCCGTGCGCAGCAACTTGGCGGAAAAGTATACAGTCAGGAATTTTGCCGCAAACGACGTGGCAATCAGTATCAGTGCGGGCACGATGAACAGCGGAAGCAGCGAGATGTCCATGAGCGCGCCCACTGAGACAAAGAACAGGGCGGCAAACATGTCGCGCAGAGGCATCGACAGGACCCGGGCCACCGCGTGGGACTTGGATTCTGCAACGAGCACGCCGGCAAAAAAGGCGCCGGCTGCGACGGATATGCCTATCTCGTTTGCGATGAACGACAGGCCAAACGCGACTCCCAGAACGGCCACTATCACCAAGTCGTGGTGGTTGGTACGGCCGACAAGGTCTACGAACTTGGGCACCGTCTTTGACCCGATGAACAATGCGCCGCCGATAAAAGCCAGCACGAGCCCGACAGATATTCCTATTTCCTGTATCGAGAGGCTGCCGGTCGACGCGACGGACTGCAGCACGGCAAGTATTGAGACTATGATAATGTCCTCGATTACTGCAACGCCAAGGAGGAGGACCGACGCCTTGTCCTGTAGCATGCCGAGCTCTTCGAGCACGCGCATCACTATTACCGTGCTCGTGACGGAGATTGAAAGGGCCAGAAACAGGCTGTCAAACAACGCCAATCCCATCGCCTGGCCGACAAAGTACCCCAGCGCCAACGTGCCAAAGGCTTCCGTCATCGCTATCACGAGCGCTTTTTTGCCGACAGACCGCAGCTTGGCTATCGGGTATTCCAAGCCGACGACGAACAGAAGAAGGACTATTCCTATTTCAGCGAGGAGGTTGACGACTTCGGGGTGGGAGATAAGTGAAAACGGCGGAGTGTACGGACCGATAAGCATCCCTGCCGCAATGTAGCCTATGACCATCGGCTGCTTTATCTTGTAAAAGACAAGGGCCATGACAGAAGCGATGACCATCACGATTGCAAAATCCTGTATAACCTGCGCCGCTTCTGCCACCATCGCAATTACGTAGTAGGCAGCATAGGTTAAAAGTGTACGCTAGAAATTTTGGCTGTCGGGCTTGTGTGATCCAATAGTTGTGTATAGAAGCACTGTATCTTGCAGATCTTTTTTGCCGTTAGCAAAGTGCAAAATGTGAGAAAGAGCAGCTCCCCGGTCCTGCCTCCTCGACAGGGGCCCATGTTGAAATTGCGCGGGAGATTTGCACTAGTATTTAAAGTAGGTGTTAAGGCATAGAAGATTGTTCGATTTTGTAGTGATTAGGTGAGTAGTCGCCTAACTAAATACACGGCAAAAGGAGCTGGAGCTTATAGAATTATGTTCTAGTATTGGTGGTATGTCTAACAAGACATTTAACGCAAGAAACAACAAGGCGAAAAAGGGTATCTCGCCTGTTATTGCAACAGTCATACTTGTTGCAGTGGCAGTCGTGATAGCCGCAGCGCTGGCAGGCTTCTCATCCAGTCTTTTTGGCACTTACTCTAGTGCGGGTGGGTCCGTGACAGTCGAATCAATAAGTGTTGTTGCAGCTACCGGCGATGGAGTTGTGACACTGCACAATAGCGGCAACACCAATGACGAAATGCTATCGATACAGGCAGTTCCTAACCCAGTGGTTCAAGGAGCGGGTATTGTGGCATCGGGCCCAACGTCAGTAATCGAGCCAGGAACCTCTGAAACATACACTGCATCGGGTCTTAATGGAAGCACCACCTTCGAGGCGGGACAGACACTTACTGTCAAGATGACTTTCAAGAGCGGCCTTGTGCTGACACAGAGTGTAGTTGTCACTGCTTAGGTGAGGCAGTTGACGCTCCCCCCTTTTTTCTTTGATCAAAAAATAAGTATGATCTTTAATAATAATTCCGTTAAACTTTCCCCAAAGAGGAAGAAGAGTCGGTCTGGAATCAGCCCAGTCATTTCAACGACCATAATCCTTGCCATAACCATTACTTTGGGCCTAGGATTGTGGACTTTTGCTAACTCGGGAGTAGGGTCAGCTACTCAGAATTACGCGCAGGTTGTATCAAGTATTGGAAATTATACGAATGACAGATTTGTACCTGTAAATGCTGCATTTGACTATCCCTCGACCAATCAGGTCACCGTATGGATCTACAATAGTGGAATATCCAAGACGGAAATAGCCAACATTGTGCTCACTTGTAAAGACTGCGCTCCTAGCTTCGCGCCAGTCACAGTCGACAAGGCACAATTGACAGGAACAAATCCCATTCTTTCGAAGCATCTTGAGCAACTCTCCTTCAATTCAGGCAGCACTCCACTATCAGCTGGCAGCACCTACGAAATCCAGATCACGAGTAGCACCGGGGCACACCAGACATACTTTCAGGAAAAGTGAGTAAAAAATGAGAAACAACCACACAAAATCAAAAACAAGCGTGAGAAGCAGGCGTGGAGTCGCAGGGATAATCTCAGGAGTAATCTTGGTAGGAGTCCTGCTGACATCAGTCCTAGTCTACTTTATCACTATTGCCAACAACGACAAAGCCAGGGCAGGCTATGAGATAGCCGCTCATGACGAAGACGCAAAAAAAGCCACAGAACAATACAATGTTAGCGTCGCGTCGGTTTCCGGCAATAATCTGAATGTCAACATAGGTAACCAGGGTCCAATTCCGTTAAGGGCTTCCCAGATGATCCTGTATTGCATAGAGGGAGCAGGGTGCGCGCCAACTGTGCCCATAAACGCCACTGCAATAGCGATGACGGTCAACACCGGGAGCTCCACAGTGCAATCCATCGGCCCTGTAGCTTCGGGCAAGACCTATCGTGTAGATGTCATCAGCGAGAGAGGAAATATCATCAGCTCGAGCTGTAACTTTAATGGAACTGGCTGTGCAGTTCCAGTTACGCCAGTCAACCTTGGTAACCTGGGCAACAATCCAGGAGTAGTAGGAGCTGTTAATGAAGGAATCATACAAGGAACAGGTTCCTTGCAACTTGATTTCAAGGCCTTTGGAGCTCTATTTCCACAGCTTGCCTCAAGAAATGGGGTTGACCAGACTGGCTGGAAAGTAAAGACGACAAGTACGTATGGCAGTGCAACAGGATATCCTGCATTTGACCTGCCTTCCAATCTAAATACCGTAATTGTCGAGAAAGCGAGAAACTTGGACCCATCAGGTCAAGACATCCTGTTGAATAGAAATACCGCTCTTATAGTAAATGTAGGCAAAACCACTTCAGGTCAGCCGGATCCCAATTACATTTGCTATGCCGACAAGACTCAGCAAAGCCTAACCTTGTATGCATACGATGAAAGTACTTCTCACAAGACTATCCTGCCAACTACTCCGCTAAATGCTTCAAGAAGTATGGGATGGACGGAAATGTGGTTCTGTTCGACATCTCCACATAACACAACACCTTCATGGAAGCCTGATAGCAAGTTCAATAACATAAACGGCCTCTTCATGGTGGCCAGAGGCATCTTCTCTCAATCGAATGCAGAATATGCTCAAACTATTCCGTACCAAGCTGTTTCCGTAGGAACAGCAGCTTCAGGAAATGTACCGGATTTGCAGGCGTGCATATTGACCAGCAATTCTAACACCAGCTGTCCATCCTTCAGCTCTTCTGCGAACAATCCTTCTACTTACAAGTACTATGAAACTGCCAATAATCTGTTCAATACAGCAAGCACTAGGACAGCCTATGTCCACGTCAATACGGCCAATCCAAATCCCACTGATCCTATATCTGTTACTTGGGTCTATCCCGATGGAACTCAGAAAATATTGGCACAGAATGTAAACGTCAATACCGGAAATCCTACCCGTAACATACAGATCTCAATTCCTTTCACCAACCCCGATGGTACAAAGATTAGCCAGGGTTACTATACCATAATTGTAACAGACACCTACGATTCGAACAGCTCGAGGAATGCCTACTACATGACATTCCAGGTTACATGATAGGAGAAAGATGAGGCCAGATTACAATGATCGTGAATAAAAACGTCGATCAAAAAGAAGGGCACGTATCGCCTGCAGTAAAAGAGGAGAAAAAGAACTTGAGCAAAAACGGGCAGGGAATAAAGTTTTCCTTGTTCGGGAAGAAATCCGGTACGGAAGCTTTGAAAAAGATGAGCGCGGTCCTTGCTTCGCCCATCATGGCAGACTCGAAGGCCGTGCAGGATGCTTCGCTGTCCGTGATGGAAAGGTACACGGTTAAAGAGCCCGTGGAATACATAACCATAGCCAGAGACGAAATAGGCTCGCCCGTCTACCTTATCGAGGAGCCATCCCTTACGGGAGAGGAGAAGGCCATCTACGGCAAGCTGGTAGATGTCATCCAGTATGAGCTCAAAACCCCGTATGAGGGCGTTGACCCGAGAAAGTACTTTGACGAACAGGCCAAGAAAATAATCACAAAATACGCGATGAGCCTCGGAATTACACCGAACGTGACTTGGAACAAGATCTACTACTACATCACACGTGACATGGTGGGCTTTGGGCCCCTTGAAGTAATCATGAACGACCCCAACGTGGAGGACGTTTCCATAGACGGCACCGACAAGCCCCTCTACGTTTGGCACAAGAAATACGAGAGCCTAAAGACCAACCTGATGTTCAAGAAAGAGAAGGAGCTTGACGACACCATCATCAGGCTTGTACACATGTCCGGAAAGCACATCTCCACTGCATACCCAATTGTCGATGCCACGTTGCCTGGAAGGCACAGACTGGTGGCCACCTTTAGAAAAGAAGTCTCTAGGTACGGGAGCACCGTAACCATTAGAAAGTTCAGAGAAGACCCATTCACGATAATCGACCTTCTCAACTTCAAGACGTTGAACCACGAGATAGCCGCGTACAGTTGGCTGTTGATGGAGCATAACGTCTCGTCTATAATCGTCGGATCCACGGCATCTGGTAAGACCACGCTCCTGAACTCACTGGTTTCTCTGACGCGTCCAAGCGCCAAGGTCGTCACCATCGAAGAAACTCAGGAAATCAACATCCATCACCAGAACTGGGTCCCTCTCGTCTCAAGACTGGGCTACGGCGTAGGCTCGGAAAAGATGGGCGAAGTCGCGCTCTTTGACCTCGTCAAGGCATCCATGAGGATGAGGCCGGACATACTTATCGTAGGTGAGGTCAGAGGAGAAGAGGCGTACGTACTCTTCCAGGCCATTAGTACAGGACACGGAGGCATGTGCACCCTTCATGCCGACGAAGTGGAATCTGCTGTCCAGAGGCTCACTTCAAAGCCGATGGATGTAGCGCCAATCCACATCAAATTCCTCGACTTGATGTTCGTGGTCAGAAACACGGCTGTGACGGATCCTGTAACCAAAAAGACTACTAGAACCAGAAGAGTACTTTCGGTGACAGAGATAATGGACTATAACAAATACAACAGGATCTTCGAGTGGGATCCTGTAACAGACAGGCACGTGCTCACCAAGAGTTCATTCACGGGCAGCGAAAAGCTGAAGGCCATCAGCAGAGATACTGGAAGGTCCATGGAGGAGCTCATCGAAGACATCAAGAGACGTGAAATGGTCCTGCGATGGCTGCAGCACAAGGACATCAGGAACTTTAGGGAGCTCGGCAGGATATTTGAGAGGTACCAGGAAAGGCCCACCGAATTCTATGCTGAAGTATCCGGCGAGCTGGGACAGGCCCCCTCCTAAGAAGGAGATGATTGGTGTCATGGCAATAACAGGGTCCGCCAAGGAAAAGAACTGGTTTGGCAGCAGCAAGAAAAGAACTGAGAAGAGAAGAGCCCCGGCAGCAGTAGCCAAACGAAAAAAGAACAAGGGAGCAGACCTAAACTTCCAGGACAAGTTTACCGCAATAGCAATCAGATACTTTGGCGACATGGCCTCGAAAGTCGAGAAGAGTATGCCGACGCTTGGAGATGATCTACTCAAGTCTGACTACTTCCTTGCTCCTCAGGCGTTCCTTTCAATAATCTTGTTTCTTACGACACTGACGGGAGCCGCCTCCGTAGTTGGAATATTGATGTTTACAGCCACGCAAAACTTTCTCTACATACCGATGGTCATGGTCCCATTTGGAACCTTGACGATTGGACTATCTTTGCCCTCGATGAGTAAGGGAGGTAGGGCAAACGCGATTGATGGAGAGCTTGCGTTCGTGATAGGATACCTCTCGGTGTTGATAACAGGCGGCGTGTCCCCAATAGAACTTTTCAGGAGGCTGAGCACAAGCAAGCTGTATCCGGCAGCTGCCAAAGAGGCCCGAAGGATAGTAAAGAACGTCGACATCCTGGCGATGGACCCCATTTCCGCCATTGAAAAGGCCGCAAGGTATACTCCAAACAAGATCTTTTCTGACTTTCTGTCAGGCTATATCGCAGTGCTGAGGACCGGCGGAGACATCAAGAGCTTTATGGAGATGAAGCAAAAAGAGATATTCAATCACCGCTCCATAAAGCTGAAGGCATCAACAGAATTTGTGGGCACCATGGCCGAGGCATATCTTGCCGCAACGGTTGTCATGGGAACGGCGCTCTTTATTCTGCAAATAGTCCAAGCAATGGTTTCAAAGACACAGTTCAATTACGACATGATGTACCTGTACGCTGGCGGTATCATGCCCATCCTGACAGGTGCGTTCCTATACATTCTCCATTCCATCCAGGTCAAGGAGCCGATAAAGAACATGAAAGAGCACTTTGTGTTTCTGGCAGGGCTGTCCGCTATCCCGGTGATGCTGTTTCTGGTTCCGATAAACCAGCCCATGTACGTCAAGCTCGCAATAGGGCTGATAATCTCTGCCACCCCAGCGGCCATAATCCAGATGAAGCAGGCAAGAAAGAAGCAGGCTGCGGAAAAAATGCTTCCAAGCTTTGTCTTGGACCTTGCAGAGATAAGAAAGACAGGCTTGGCTCCTGAAAAATGCATTGAGCAGCTTGCGAACAGGAACTATGGCGAGCTTACCAAGCACGTCCAGAGGATGGCCTCCCAGGTTTCGTGGGGTGTGCCTCTCAACAAAGTCCTCAAGGACTTTGGCAGAGACCTCAACAGCTGGTTCGTTGTCTCTATCGGCTTTATACTTCTTGAGGTAGTCGAGGTCGGCGGCGGAACTACAGGATTATTCAATGCTCTAGCGGACTTTACCCAAAGAAGTAGGGATCTGGAAAAGGAGAGAAAGAGCATGTTCAAGCCCTACATCTTTTTGCCGTACATCGGAGCCGTCCTCACCATTGCATCTACAGTTCTCATTATCACCATGATGACATCCCAGCTGGCGGCGATAGCGCCAAAGGGAACAAGCATAGTGCAGGTCAATACCGATACCGGTATGCTCATGGATGTCATGATAAATGCCGCGATATTCCAGGGCTGGCTCATGGGGCTAGTGGGTGGCAAGATGGCCGAAGGCAGTCTCGGAGCAGGGTACAAGCATGCTGCCGCACTTGCCGCAATATGCCTGCTGACGGTCTTTATGATCACGACGTTCATGGCAAAGTGAGAAAGGTGATCATGATTGGCCATCAACCTCTTATTTTTCTCTACAGCGGAGGACTTTGCGGGTTACGTAATCCAGGAAATAGTCGAGGCGAAGAAGAGGATTCTTTCCCACACGCAGAGGTTGAACGAGGCAAGCAGACGATTTGATAGTTCACCAAAAGGCGACGGAAAGAAAAAACCAAAGTGGGGAGGATCAGAGTTGCTGGGAAATACAAAGCAGCAGGAGGTAGAAGGATTCAAGATTCTTGTCAATCCCACTCCCAATTACGAGCTTTCCATACTAGATGAAGCCATAAAATCGGTTCAAGATAGGCTAGAGGTGTTTGAGAGGATAGAGAAGCACTTGCTACCAATCTTGAAGAACCATGCCAAGATAACGGCAATTCTCGAAGATGAGCTTCCAATTGCTTTCATGTATAACGAAGAGCATTAAGAAGCAGAATTCTGAAGAGAATTAAAGGGCGGGACTCTAGCAGGGTTATGTACCGGCAGAGAAATAGAGCGGATGGATGGCATCTTTTATCACTAGCCCGCTAGGCGAGCTGGGACGAATCTTGGTGTTACTTGCGTTTCTTGGGATTGGCGGCTGGGCAGTACGATCTATTGTCAGGATATGGCTTCCCTTGCTAAGTCAGAGACATGCAAAAAAAGTTTCAGCACTGTAACTTTGTATACTTTGCATCTTCTGCACACATATATGATGATCCCGCGTGACAGGCATAATTTCTGATAGGATAATAACACAACATATAATGTATCGACGGCACGCTTGGAGAGGACAGAGAGTGGCTTGCCTTCAATACTTCTTTATAGCATCAAGGCAGTACTAGCTTGAAAAACAAGGCAAAGAGGTCGCCCACCACCAAGTTGATGGCAAATCCAACGCTAATGTACACGATGAACGGAAGGGCGGGCGTGACCCAAGTTTTTCTTTTGTTTTCTTCCTGCCGCTGTCTTTGTTGTTGCGACGGCGCAAAGTCATCATAGCTTGCAGGGTTGAACCGAAATTTCCTCTTTCCTGAATCATCAACCGCCTCCATTGCAAAGACGTACCTTCCAGGAGAACTTGAAGGAAAACCAACTGCAAATGCCAGTGCCCTTTTCATTCTGCCTTCTTCGCTCATTCCTTCAAAAATCGGAATTCCCTTGGCAACAGAAAGGGAATTTCTGACGACATTGTAGAGCATGGCAGTTGTCGAGGCAACAAGTGCATTAGAGAAGGTGCTGATGGCAGCAAAGTCATGGAAGGCAAAGCCTCCTGCACTGTACGTCGGAAGTATGATGGCTATTGCGACTAGAGCTTTGGGATCTGCACCCCCAAACAGGCCCGCCTTGTACGTGGCATACCCTATGGAAGATATCAGTGACATTCCTATGACATAGTGGATAGAAAAAGCGGTCCTGCTGCTTGCAGGGGTGTCGAGGAACTCTAGAGTGGTAAGAATTGCTCCCACTCCTCCAAAGATCAACCAGACCTTGTCAGGTATCTCTCTACTTCGGATGTCAAGAATTGAGGCTATCGCCAGCATGCAAGCACATGTAGCGATCCTCAGTTCAAGATACACCGCGTACACTCTCCGATCAGGACTTGTACCAGTCCAAGTCCGGCGCCCTGGCTTTCGCTTTCGCTTCCATCTTTGGCTTTATCACTTTAAGGTATGCCACAAATCCTCCTGCGCCTGCCGCGCCGACCAGGGCAAATATTACGACATAGCTATCTGCCCATTGTGCTTTGATGGCCTTTGGACCATCCATTACAATGTTTGCACTTTGCGACGCAGATTGGATGTCGCCGGTCCAGCCGTTGAATGACGAGCCTACGAGGAAGTTGCCTGCCGTAACTGAGCTTATTGAGACAGTGGCTGTCTTGCCCTCATCGTAGTAACCTCCGCCGCTTACCGTTCCCTTTTCGCTAGTAACTGCCAGAAGGTACTGGGCAGAGTACACTGCGGTGAATGTACTATCCCCTATCACGTCGGCTGTTCGCGTGTTTCCTGCGACAGCGCCGTCCGACCACCCTGCAAACTTGTACTTGGCGTCAGCTGCATTGATCTCTGCCGGGACTGTGATCTTGTACGTGCCCCATTTCACATCGGCCAGACTTGACGCGGAGTTGGGCTTGACATCAAGGGTTTTGGTCCCGCTTGGCCCTGATACCTTTGCCTGTAGCCGCACTGGCTGCCCGGCTTGTGTCTTTGCGTCGACGTTGATGGTAACAGTCTGATCGAGCTGGATTGTTGAAGTAAAGGTTACTTGCTGATATCCCGGCTTTGTCACGGTGAACGTTATCGAATTCTTTCCAGGCGAGGTTGGGACATATGTGGATTCGGCGTGTCCGTTCGCATCAGTGGTGCTGGTTGTGGTGTTGGCTGCAAGTCCACCGACTAGGACTGTTGCATTTGCAATGGGGAATTTGCCAGAGAGCACATCTACTGCCACAGGTACACTCTCAAAGTTGCCCTTTGACGGAAGCGCGGAAGACGGCGCGATTGTAAGGGGCTGTACAGTGGTCTCCAAGTCTGCCGATACCGTTTCAAAGCCCGTACTTGATGCAATAACCTTGGACTTGGCAGGAGACATGCTCGTAGTCAGTTCGCCGACGGCATAGCTTGATCCCTTCTTGATTGTCACTTCTTTCGCAGTAGTTACCGTGTTGGTCGAGGAAGAGAGGACTACATGGATGTCTGATGCTGCAGGGACGGGATTGCCGTTTGAATTCTGCAGCTGTACAAACACTGCATTGTACGTTTTGCCATCTGCAGGTAGTTTTGGAACTGTAGCAAGGCCAAGGCTGTATTGGGACGAGTCGCCGGTGAGGCCAACCGTCTTGAAGTCAATAGAACTTGACGCAAGTCCAGAAGCCTGCGCCGTGATCACGGTCTTGCCTGCCTTGGTCGTTGTATGCAGTTCTACCTGACCATAGCTTTTTCCTGCAGGGATAAACTGTGTGGGTTCGACTGAAGCTATTTCGGGATTGGAAGACGAGAGGCTCACCATCACGTCTTGTTGTGCCGCTGTCGGCTTCCCATTTTCGTCAAGGAGGCTAACTACAAGAGATCCCGTAGACTGGCCGTTGGCCAGTACAACGGAGGGCATTTGCATGGCTGCAAGGGAGAAGGGAGAAGAGCCTGTGGTGCTAACAAGCGCCATTCCAGAGGAATAGCCGCTCGAGAGCGCGGTAATCGTGCTTTCCCCGCTGTAGAAGGACGACTTGAACATCGTCTTTGCGTAATGCAACTCCCCAACCATGTTGCCGCCATCACTGAACGAGCCGACACCGGGGTTTGAGTTTGACAGCGTTATTGGAACGTAAAGGTAGCTCTTGTGTGAATAGATGTTGCCTGCGCTGTCAGTTACCTGGACGACTATTGCTGTCTTTTCGTTGTTGTTGGGAACAATCGTTGTCGGAAGAGCATAGACGTTTATCACCTTGGGGCTGCTGTCGCTTGCTTCATTGTGCTCTGTTGTGACAACTGTCGCAGCTCCAGAAGTGAGGCCAGGGGCCGAGGCAGATATGACTGCGCTGCCTATCTTGCCGTTTGAGTAGACCTTGCCGGTCGCGTAGGAATTGCCTGCCTCAATCGTTACAACATAATTGGGAACAGTAGCTACGCTTGTATCTGATGAAAACAGCGCGATAGACAATTGTTGTTTCGCAAGCACCGGGAAATTGCTGTCATCGCGGAGCTGTACGATAAAGTCCGAGTAGTATCCTACTGGAGCGGGCATGGTGGGCGGCGCCAATTCTATTACCAGTTTTGTTGCGGCAGAGCCCTCTGTCTCTACGCCCACTTTTGCCGGCGACAACCCGTTGGCAGACGCAATCACGTCTGCTTTGCCAGATAGGGTTGTTGGGCTAAAGTTGAAACCAACGCCACTGGCGCCTGCAGGGATGACTACGTACTTTGGAACAGTTCCGACCTTGGGATCTCCGGAAGACAGGTACACAGTTAGCGGGCTGTTTGTAATGGCAGGAATGTCACCCGAGTTCAACAGCTGGACGTACATCTTGCCCGAAAGCGATGGGTTTGAAAGGAAAGAGCTGGCGCCAGAGTAGACCGCCAGCTTGGTCGGCTCTAGCGAGCCGAGGTTTATTGTTTCTACAGATGCAGAGCCGGACGCGACTCCCTGGGAAACGGCTGTTATCTCTACCTTGCCTGCTTTGCTAGTGGACGTAAGTGTCGCTGTCGACATCGACTCTCCGCTTTTTATTGTCACCTTGTCCTGCAATGAAGCGACCGTATTGTCAGAGGTCAGCAGGGTGACATCGATGTCATATGGCGCCTCCCGCGGCTTGCTGTCCTTGGCTGTCTGCAGCTGAACCGTTACCAAGTAGTTATTGCCATCTGCAGGCAGTTTTGGCGCGATAGGGATAACGACAAGTTGAAAGGTATCGCGGTTATCAATGGCTGTTGTTGTAGTAGTAGCAGCCTGTGCAAAATTGGTTGAAATGGAGAGCAACGAAGCTGCCAGTATCCCTAGTAATACTAGGCCTGCGGCCTTGACCTTGGTTTTGTGCGCATCTTTTCCGGCGGTGGTAGTGATACTTTTGAAGCGACTGTCTCCAGCGGGATTCATTTCCAACAGGATTGTCGATCGTTGCTCAATGAAAATTGCCGGCTCATTATGAAAGGATTTTTCGAGCAATTACCTAATGAAATACTAGCGAATTATCCTAGGCTCAACATATAGAACCTAAACAGCTAACTATATGTCTAAAAATATTATCAGGCATTCAAAAAAACAGAGGATGATCGCAACCAGGACTAGTTTGCGTATGATGACAATGAGGAGAAGGAGGGGAGAGACAGAGAGAGATATTTATTCACACTCACGTCCCTATTGCTGACTTGACTCCTCTCTAGGCATATTTGCAAAAGCTTCGGCCTTTTGCATTTTAGGTGGAGTCGATAATCTTGTTGTTGGTTTCTCTCTTGCCAATCAGCTTCAACGATTCGCTCCAGATGAGGCCGCTTACCCCTTCTGTTGACTTTATCCTGTCTATTAGCATCATCAGATCTGTATTTGTCTTGAATATCACTTCGACCCTGAGATCAAAGTCGCTGCCTCCCATAGCCCGGCTAACCGAAGATACAAGGTCGCTCATGTCCAGAATTCCCTGCCCTATTGTTTCTATTTTCCCACTTGCCGTCGAAATCAGCAGCGTTGCATTTCTCCATCCAAGCTTCTCTATCTTGAGGGAATAGCGAGTCTCGATCAAGCCGTCTTGCAGCCTCTTCCTTCTTCTTTGAATAGTACTCAGAGGGATGTTCAATTCTCTGGATAGTTTAAGGGAAGATGTATGCCCCTGTGATGAAAATAGGTGGTGCAGTATAGTCTTGTCGGCACTTGTCAAAACCGGCATGGCGTTCTCATCTCTTTTTGGCCTGCCGGGCTTTCTTGGCTGATCACGAGTACTGTTAACCAAAACGCGTAAACCGTTCAAGAGGTTGGCCAGACCATCTATTGACAATGAGGCCAGCTCTTCTGTGTTAACTCCCAAACCTGCCAGTTCCTCCAAGATTTCATGCCGGGACTGGCACCCCTTGCCCAGTCCTTTAGACTTGAACGCCTCTATGCAGTCATTTTTGTCTGCGAGCGGGAGACCATTGAATTGTTCGGATGTTAGCGATGTTGCCACCGGTATCACTTTCTAGTCGACAATACTATACGATAATAATATAGCCTGAGTGCTCAAGGACAAGGCAGGGAATGAACATATTGGTCACCACACCTTATAGCAAATAGCTAAATTATTCACTAGTATATAATCTGTATAACTAATTTTCACATCAATTCCAATAATAGTCAACATGTCAGATTATCGCCGAAACAGGCGAATAAGATAAGCTTGTGGACAATTTAGCGTAAGATAACTCAAATCATCAGATCCAAGCAGACTGGTATACGTAAGTATTGGCAGAGGGCCCTGACATGTAAAATAGCCTCCTCTTTCCCTCCCTCAAGATAGAGAAAGTGAAAGTCCATCGGGATTAAATGATATGAGTGTCCTCATTATTTGCCTCTTTTGAACCTGTTGGTAATGTAGCTCGCACGTCGCTCAAGCTTTATGAAAAACGAGCTCCTGCAAAGATATGCGCATCCGTTCTTTACCAGAGACCAGATCGACGCGCTAACAGAGTATTTTGGCCTTGAAGACCATGACCTACTTGAGCCATTTCTCGACAGAGAGAATACGATGGAAGAACTTGACTACGCATTCGGTATTGCGGGACGCAGGAATGAAGATTAAGAAAAAAAAGACAACGTCTACAGATTCTCGAAAACGAGCACAACGAGCCAACAGGAATGAGTAAAGAAGGTTTTATTGTCGTCAAGACATCATTCCAAGACCAAGCGCCCGTGCATTTGTTCTGCGCAGATGGCAAAACCCACGTGCGCACAGTCGTTAGAGTTGCACTCCTTGCACTGCGGGATACCGTTAGAGATCTCGACTGAAACGTCCTTTTGTATTACATGGTCGCGCAAGAGTACGAGGCGGTGCGGTACGAATTCCTCTAGGCATATAGGCGTTGCAGAAGAGCCATTAGCTCGTGAGCGCTGCAGCCATACGCTGAAAGCAATCACTCCTTCGTCTACGTCATTGTTGGTGCGGCGAATTACTGTCAAGCTATTGTCCCACTCGCTTGCTCTTTCTGGCCGCGCCCGCGCTGCATGAGTCTGTACTTTTCCCAGCGGCCACAGCCGCACTCTTGAGATATTTCCTATGTTAAGCGTTAGGTGAGATAATGCTGACCCGTAGGTATTACTTTACTTAACAAGCCGATTGTACATTTCCACAGAATTCAAAGGTCAGATGGAACTTCTTGAAAAATCATGCACATTGTTCAGTCTAATTTAATAGCGTTTGCGGCAATCTGGCTTTGTGGAAGAAATCCACACGACGACAGTAATCAACACCCCGGCGTTTATGGTGTGGAACATAATTGCGGATTTTCCAAAGTATCCCGAATGGAACCCGTTCATACTAAAGATAAGCGGCGAACTAAAGATAAATTCCAAGCTTGAAATGGAGATGAAGCTTGCCAACGAGAAGGTCGTGCATGGCGAGTTCGTGGTGGTAGACGCAGAGACAGAGCGCGAAATAGCGTGGGGCGGAAAAAATGGAGGAAACCTCTTTGGCGTAGAGCACCGGCTTGCGATACAGCCCCTTGCGCACAACAGGGTGACGTTCCTTCAGACCGCGCGGTTCGGAGGAGACATTGTCTCGCTCGTAGCAAGGAACTTGCATCCGCTGCTTACCAAGCAGATTGAAAGCATGAATGCGGCCCTGAAGCAGAGGGCAGAAGAGAGTTGGAAGGAAGGCCCACTGCCCGGCGGCAGTAGTAGTGGTAGTATCAGCGGCAGTGGTGGCGGCAGTAGTTAGGCGGAAGAAGGGATTTCTACTTTTAGCTTTTTCCACCTGCTGTCTACGGCGGAAATAGCTTTGCCTGCCGATTTACTTCTTATCCCGTCAACGGCTATTGATGCCGCCAGCGCGATTAGGACTACAGATCCCAGTACGACAGACACAAGGCTTATAGTTTCCATTTTCTTTTCTTCCTTATAGCCTCACATGCGCCGCGCCAAACAGCTTTGCCTGTCTCCACTTCGCTACCCTCCACGCAGCTTCCATTGCCGCAAACGTTGGCACAAAGCCGAGGGCTATCCATGGAATAGATTCGAGCAGATTCATTACATCCTGATAAACGCAGGGATAAGGGATTAAGGATGCTAGCTCTTGGTTATTACCATTCTAAACGTGGTCAAAGTAATCATAAGCGGTTCGACTTCAGCCGGATGGCCGCTGACAAATCAAACGTGCGTGCGAAGTTTCAAAACCTCGTGTTAGCAAGCGATTAAACTGCATCATGTAGATCAAACCCATGGAACAAGAAATAATAGCATATACCTTGGAAGAAAGCAGGTGCGAATCATTTGGGGAACGCAGGTGCGGTTGCGGGTACTGCAATGTAGAGGGATAACCTGCAAATACAGTTAGAATAATGCGCTTATGGGACTTTATCGGGTCCCACGTTTTTTACGGGGATGCATGTATTAGCTAGTGCAAGATTTTGATTAGTAAATCAGGATGCCCGCTGTGCGGATGGCCGTCTAGCACTTGAGTCAATATCGTATTCGGCGGTGGACGCGCAACTGTCGCAGTATCTCTGGATTACTATGCAGTTTTCCAGCCTGAATAGCGCTTCTGTTGTAGCTTCTTTTGAGCAGGTTCCGCAGTATTGGGGCGGCTTGTACTTTACTGGCACGAAGGGCCTTGTCTCAAAGGGCTTTTGCATTTGATCAAAAAACAGGCTGCGGGCGTTATAACCACTGGGGAACTTTGTTCCTCAAAATTCGGTCGCGCCGGCCATAAATGCCGCTGCAGGCTGCTCCGCGCGCTTTTGATGTTAATATGTGCATGTTTTACGTTCACTTTGTCTTGATGAAAACTATCATGTAATTTTAGATAATTATTGTAGTAAATTCTAGATAATCACCAAAGAGTTAAAAGAATTGTTGATCAAGAGTACAAGATGCCAATAGACCCAGAGTTTCCGAAAAACCAACAGGTAATAGGGAAGCATATGCATTCGGACGGAGAGCACTTTCATTTTGTGTGGGGTCCGGGAAGGACGGCAGAAGCGGCGGAAAATGAAGACGTCAAAAAAGCGTACGAGGCAAGGGGCGAGCAGATCGTCCCGCTGGGCGTCCACGGCACCATGGTCGCCATCGACTGGGACTCGTGCATAGCCGACGGCGCCTGCATAGAGGCTTGCCCTGTCCAGGTGTACCAGTGGTACAGGACAGAGCAGGATGTGCCTGCAATAGAAATGCAAAATGCTACGAGCTCCGGCAAGGGCGAGGACCATTCAAGGGACGGGCGCCTGGATTTCACAGACAAGTCGGACCCGATAAGGGAACACGACTGCATCTGGTGCATGGCGTGCGTTTCAGTGTGCCCGCCGCAAGCGGTAAAGGTAGATCAGAGCAACCTGGAATATCATGAAAAGGCTGCAGGCACCTTTAACGCGGAACTGGCAAGCAGCTCTCAGGCTCCACCACACGCACACTAACGAAATAGCGACAAACAGAGCAGAGAGTCTTTTTTTGTCCCCCACTGCTCTTTTTTGAAACCAGTTGAATGTGTGTAAATGAGTATACAAGATACACCACGCTGACACAATAAAGAGGGCATTGATCTGATGACTTCTCTCTTTTTTCCAACCTTTGTTTCGTAGGAATCCTATGTTGCCTCAAGTAATGTTAGATAACCGCACACCTGCGACAGCGTATGCTTAAAGAGTTGCGAAGCGATTTGGCAAAAGCAGGCATAGGCAATTTTTGCAGGATTGTAAATTTTTTAAAATGATGTTTTTCAGTAAAGTGACGAAATGGGAATAATCAAAGAAGTTTGGAGATGTGTTTACTGCAACAAGGACGTGGGTGGAAGTGAGGGGGCACTGAGATACCATCTCAAGAGAGCGCACGAGGACGTTGCTCGGAAGGAATAGTAATAGTGGTCCCTTGACCACATTTTTCTTTGTCAAACTCTTCTGTTGCTAACGGTCGAAAAGGTACAGGTCTTTGATGTTGCATAACTTGTGGCAGTTCGGGCACTCGTACGTTTCCTCATCATGTTTATTCAGGTCGGCTATTAGAAAGTCAAACTCGCAGAAAGCGCAGAGTGCATGTTTCAAGAAGAATGTTCGATGCAAAAACCAATACAACCTCTAATTAACTTGATCTAGCCAATTTCCTAGTGTCATCGAGCCTTGAACAGCAGGGGCAGGCTCTTTACGCCATACAGGAACACGCTGCCGTTTATGGGTTCGAGATTTCTTGGCTTGGTGTCTAGCTCAATGTCCTGCAGACGGCGCAGCAGCGCTTCCATGGCAATGTGTCCTTCCAGACGCGCTAGTGGCGCGCCCAGGCACAGGTGAATCCCTGCCCCAAACGCGATGTGCGGGTTTGGGTTGCGTGTGACGTCAAATTCCTCCGGGTTTGCAAAAACAGCCTCGTCGTGGTTTGCAGAGCCTATCCACGTGACGATTCGCTGGCCGGCCTTCACGGTCTTGTCCCCGACCTGCACGTCTTTTGTGGTGAACCGGACCAAAGCCTGCACCGGAGAGCGGTAGCGTAGGGTCTCCTCAATTGCAGGCGCCAGCATGGAAGGCAGGTTGTCCGTAACCTGCGCCAGCTGCTCCGGGTGTTCCAGAAGCGACCACGTGCAGTTGTTGATGAGGTTCACAGTAGTTAGGTGTCCTGCCTGCAAGAGCAGGGCGCAAAAACTCAGTATGTCCTCTTGCGAGAGTTTTATCTTGTCAGTCTCTGCCTTGAGCAGCTGCGTCACGAGGTCATGCCCTGGCTTTTCCCTCTTTTCAGCAATGACTTTCAGAAAGTAATCATCCATTTCCTTCTGCAGTCGTTGGAACTTGGCGTTGCTCCGGTCGTTTGTCTCAATTGCCTCGTCTATGGATTTCAAAAGCTCGTCGGCCCACCTCTTGAAGAGATCCCTGTCCTTGGCGGGTATGCCGAGCAGTTCTGCTATCACGGTCACGGGCAATGGGTACGAAAAGTCCCGCACGAGGTCCATCGAGCCTTTCCTTATCACCTCGTCTATCATGCCGTTTGCGATTTCTCTTATCCGTGGCTCCAGCCTCTCGATGGTAGTAGTGCTGAAAGCCGACGAAATCGTGCCGCGCAGGTATCTGTGCTGCGGAGGATCGTATGACAGCAGTGAGCGTCGAAAGGGGCCGCTGGCTTCCGGCTCCGACGCCTTTGTAAAGTCTGAGGAAAAGTCTACAAAGTTGGTAAGGATTTTCTTTATATCGTCATACCTGAAGGCGTTCCATATGCCGGCCTTTTCATCGTATTTGATAGGACTGTTCTTTCGCATGTCAGAGTAAAAGGGAAACGGGTTTAATTTTGCGTCAAGCTGCGAGCTCGTGCTTTTCTGCATCCAGATCAAATTCACAAAAAAAACTATTATGAGTTGCGTCTTTCCTAGAACGGCCTTAGGCGCGCAAGTAAGGTAATTTCATTCTCTTTTTTGAAAAGACAGCGTTGTTGGTAGGAAAAAAAACACCAACACAATTCATGCCGAGACCAGTACGCTCGTCCTTTTATGGCGGATTATGCGACGTCTCAGCTGAGCGCCTTCTCTGCTTCGCCGAGCTTGGCGTTTATGGTAGAGATGAATGCCGTCAGTTCGTCGGCAGGGACCTTGTCGCGGATCTTTTGTCTCAATTCTTCTCTCAACATGTGCTCTATCTGTTCCATGAGGTCTTTGTGGCCTGCTCCAGCGAGTGGCGCCTCCACATTCTCAAAGTTGTCCAGATACGCCTGCTCTGCAAGCATTTCGGCCTGCGTGTAATTCCCAGTGTTATAAGCGCCTTGGAGTTCGCCCAAGAGCTGTTTGATGTTGGCAATGTATTGGAGCGGAGTCCTTGTCGCTCCTTCAGTACTAGTCGCGTTGCCCTGTGCAGATACCGATTTGCCCACGGACGCCGCGGAAAATATCAAGAGCGCGGCAAACGCCAGACTTGTGGCAGCAAGCCTAGTGGTTTTTCTTTTATTATTATTCATGGAGAGAAAATTTGATTGAAAATAATATAAGTTGAAATTTGATTCTCGTAACCGAAAATTGGCGTCATATAAAAAACGAATTATTTTTCAGCATTATTTCCATGAAGGCGTCACTATGAGTATCTTAGGCAATCTTGATAATCATGATTTATACTCAAGTTTTAAGAATCATGATCGCGTTTTTGTAGCGAGATGATATCGATGCTGACAGAAAGCACAAAGTTCATGGTGTTAGCAGCTCTATCGCTGGCCATGGTTGTGACGCCGGCGCTTGCTTTTGCGCAGCAGGTGCCGGCCGGCCCAGAGAGTACCCAGGCAGCGGCAGGTGCCATAAGCCTAAGGCAGGGGGCTGTGGAATTTCTTAACAACAACCTGAATGCGACGCTGTTTGACGCTGTCGAGACGGCAGAAAGCCAGGTTCAAAACAGCACCGCGGTTGCGGGCCAGATTGATGCGGTTGAAGGTTACTTGGCATACAACATTACAGTGGCAAATACCGACAGCAATGTCATCTACAATGTGTTCGTCGATCCAAGCAACGGAAAGGTAATCTCGACTTCTGTGGGACCGTCCGTGAATGCCGTTCGCCTTCCCGCAGGCTTTGAAGACCTGAATGCGACGCTGGTCGATGCCATGGACTTGGCAGAAAAGAGAATTCAAAACAGCATATCAATTGCAGGCCACTTTGAGCCTGCGCAAGGAGGCGCGCTGGTATACAGCATCACGGTGGCAGACCTTGACAACGGGGTGCTTTACAAAATAGACGTCGATGCGGCCACGGGAGGCATAACCTCTGTATCAGAAGGGACGCCCATTGGCGACCTAGGAATCAGAGGCATTTTCGGACAGAGTGCCGAGGAGGCAAAGACAGAAACGGGCGGAGGCACGCCGTAGCGGTTCCGGTACGGACGTTCCTTGTGCGACAATGGCGTATTTTTTGGTACATTGCAGCAAAATGTCGCACAAGGCCCGTAGGCTATTGTCTCTGGCATCTTTCTCACACATTACTATCTGCTCAAGAAAAGGCAGCGAAAAAATGAGGGGAGGAGGGAGTAAAGGTAGAGGAGGAGCATAACAGGCAACAGACAATCGATCATGGTTAGCTTGGCTTGCTCTTTTTCACGTGCACAGCACCTGAGACAACCCTCGAATTTGAGTGCGGTATATTATGCTGTGCTTAGTTGCGGGTATGGCGTATAACGCTTCAAGACTACAAAATATATACGCGAGACAATTAACAGAAGGTAAAACTCCGCCCACGTCAATCCTTCGGCTGACGCGGGCAGAGGATTAGACGGACCGGCCATGTCATTTGCCTGATAAGGCGTCCATGGTCGATCACCGTATCTTGGATAGCAGAATAATAATGGGTATCTAATGTCAACATTTCCGTTTATCACTGGAAAAATGAATCACCGAATGAGCAAAACCAGACATTAGATTGAGGACAGACAACAACTTGTTAGGCTTCCTTTGTGTATTTTGCACACAACCATTAGCCGTTCGTCTTTTTGCTATTTGGAGAGAGGAAAGCCGGAGCGGAGACGCGTGACTAGAGCGTTAAACCTACCTTGGCAAAAAGAGATTTGCTTTAGAGAATAAAATTATTGCAATGTACACGCGTATCATAAATCTAACGGTTTCATGTATTTAACCGATGAAACCAATATTGAAGGGATTAGACCAGTTATTGATGGACACGGCTGCCAGCATATGCGCGAAGGAGGATATTGATTTCAATTCTCTCGATGCGCGAGCGCAAAGAGGCCTGCTCTACTACTGGTGTTCAAACTGCAGCAAGATTTACCCACTAAGCGAGCTATTAGTAGCAAGAAGAAAGAATATCTGTAGCCATTGTATGGAAAGGGTCAAGTTATACAGTAACAGCAACAAATACGGCAAGATTCGCCGCAATATTCTCTACAAACTGTGGGATTTAGATGAAATGAAGTGTATTTCAGGTGCTCAAAACTAATTCACACGGAGGAACGCAGGCGAAAGAGGACTGGAAAATTATTCGAGACATTCCCGGACATCTGCGTCCGGGACCTCCTTTATTTGGCTCTCAAGATGGTTTGCCTTTTTACCAGCACGCAAGAGACCAAGATTGATGATGGTATCTCTACCATAGACCCTTGCTAATTATGACGTAGTTGATTTTCGCAGGATCAGCAATTCAGGCTATTTAATGCCATCAAAATTCAGCAGTAGAAGTCAAGAAATGATTTACCGACCCCTCTGGATGGCAGCGTTTGCGCTACAAATGAGAGCTCTGTGTCCGCTCGAAGAGTTTTGAAGCCTTGATGCAAATATAGTAAGTTAATCCATGAAGAACGTTTAGCAACAGGGTATTACCATGGGAACCATCGGGCAAACGGTTCTGCGCTTGAGAATATTTCAGAGAAAAGAAGCGCGATAATAGGTTAAATGAGTTAGGTGTACAATGCAGTTCAGTTGCGCAAAAAATGCAGAATCTCATTAATAGTGGTTTTTTGATATGAGTATATGGAACAACCACAACAAATAAGGCAATATTTGCCCGGAAAGAACGCGATAAAATCTAACTGTACATTATGTTCAAAAGAAGCGAGCGTAGAGGTATTGACTGAAACACTGGGATACATAATGCTTCAAAGATATTGCAAAGACTGTTTTCCAGATGGAGTCAAACAATGAAATCACCTGGTGCGACGTTTGTTCTTGAATTTTCCAAGTTCTCTCAGGACAGTATTCAAACTACATTAGTTTGTTCAAAATGTGCAGGAGTCTTTCAGAAAGAATTTCCAATCGCGCTCGAGGGGCTTACGAGCCAGTTCAAGTGTCCTGTGTGCAATACCATGGGTGAAGCAGACCTCCCGTACAAGGAAGGCGAAGAGCCGGAAAAGTTACAAGAGGACCTGGAGGAGCCTGAAGGTGAGGAGGAAGAAGTTGAAGCGCAGGGTAGTAGTGGTAGCAGTAGTTAGTTTTAGACGGACAATACCGCTTGGCGACCCTATTTGAAATCAAAATCCAAGATAATAGAGTCTTTTACGTGATAGATACTCTCCTTCATAATGGAGGAATTAAAGGAATGACTAAAGAAATAATCATTCACGATCTGATCATCTAACTCGACAGCGGGACTGCGATATACTCTTCTCCAACTCTTTCTACAGTCAAGCTGACTTTTTGTGTTCGCTCTCTCAGCTTTGCCTTGTATTTCAAGTTCCTTGGCCTTGTACGAAGCCTGTACCCGCAGCATGGACACCAGAGCCCATCCCATTTCATAAAAATTTCACAAATCTGGCATCGCTTTTGTCCAGAAGCGTATCTTCCTATGCCCATTGGTTTTTCAGCCTTGTGACGGATGCAAATACCCTTGCAAGTCATCATGTTACCGTCTCAGGCATGACTTTTAATTGTTCACAAAATATACGAAAACAAAGCATAATTGTTCAAAAAATCACAATTGCCGAAAATGTGACTGGATTGCCCCATATGGATAAACACTAACCAAAGTACATCTAATTGTTGATTTTGCACTCCAACAGCGAAGAGGAGCAGAAGATAGGTATGCTATAAACTCGTTATAGTTCTTTTCGTAAAGATTTTGTGTGGTTAAATATCGCAACCGAATGGAAATAGCTGCCAAAATTATCGAAATTGCGCGCAAGAGAGTTACAAAAACTAGCATAATGTATGGTGCCGCTCTATCGTACTTTCAACTAAATGATTATCTCGAATTCATGCAGGCAAATGAGCTTTTGAAATATACTCCAGAAAATAGGCTGTACCATACTACAGAGAAAGGAATGCGCTTTTTGAATGGATACCAAGAGCTTCAACATATGTTATATCCGAAGGAACGTGAGGAGTTGTTACTCAAGAAATCAAAGGTGTAATTCTGTCAGATAGGTCATGATTGATTGCACAAAAACAAGAGAATAAACGGGTTTGAAATGAAGCTGTTTCTCAGGTTTATATCACAAGCCGGAGAAAAGGCCGTCCATTTACTTATATGTCAAAAGAGAGAATATGACGAACGTGGTAGGCGGATGGCTGGTAATAACAACAACAATTCCAAGAGGAAGACCGAAGTCATAACGTTTCGACTAGAATCGGACCTTGTTGATCATCTGAAGGAAGAATCAGAAGAGGAAGGAATGAGTCTTAATTCGCTTGTGCGCAAAAGCCTAATCCAATACCTGTGGTGCCATTCAGGCGCTGCCAAGGGAACGATGGTACCTACTTCCAAGTCAAGATTCAAGGCAATAATGGAAGAGCTCTCTGAAGACCAGATACTGAAGGTTTCTGCAGCCAATGACAAGACGAATCCCAAGTCACTGCAGTTCATTTTACATGGTGAATACACTGAGCAGGCCTTGGCTGAAAGCCTAGAGATATGGTCGATTGCATCGCGATTTGACTTTATAAGAAGGACGCTAGATGATGGCCAGACGTACATGTCGGTTCGACATGGCATGGGCTACAAGTGTTCACTTTTCTTTTGCAACACCATAGTCGAAGCGATTTACAATGCCTCTGGCAAGCGTCCAACCGCAACTATTTCAGACGACTCGTTTGCGCTGACTGTCGACGGTGTGGCGGCCAAACAAGTGTTACGCTCTCCAACAATACGCCAAAAGAACCTAAAAGGAGAAGAAATGACCTAGGAATGCACATCTAGCTCCCTCAAGATATCGAGTTGAGTTGCCCTATTTAGCACCAGGGACACTAGAAAAGAAGGAATAACAACAACTGCTTAAACCCGTTTAAATTATTATTGTGAAAGCTCAGCGTGGCATATCGTACTAGGATAGAGATAACTTCAAAGATCCTAGAGATAGCAGTAGGTGGAGCACTAAAAACTAGGATAATGTACGGTGCATACCTGTCATTTCCTCAGACAAGAGAATACCTCGACTTTCTGCAGGAAAAGGGTTTATTGGAATATCACAAAGACGATAAACAATATTGGACTACAGAGAAGGGCAAGACGTTTTTGACTGAAATCGTAGAGATGCAGCAGCTATTGACTCCCAGCAATGAAAATGCCCTAATGCTTGCAGACTGATGCGACACCAAGAGATTTATCGATTTTTTTCTCTTGAATACTTGCTTTATCCACGAAACGTTTTGAATCTTGAAAAAACAGTCAAAGCCTTCTTGGGTCCATTGTTTTCCGTGTTTTTGGCGGACCTAAAAGTGGACCCAAGTGTCAGTGTAGCATCTGGTGGTTTTGGTGAAGTGGATGGCAACTCCTTAATACTATGATATCGAATCCAAATTGCTGCCTAAATAGCCAACGTTGGAGGCGCTGTTCTTTTTCGAACGGCTCGTTTTTGTTGAGGCACCTTCTCCGCTCTGGGAAAGGTGACAAGAGAAAACAAAAAATGAGTGCATCTCTCCATGGTTAAAAGAAAATCGCGTCCGAACAGCTCGGATCATACCCAGCCAGACAACCGTATGAGAAGAAAAAGAATCTCCCTTTCATACTTGGATAAGCAGATACTGCGAATTCTGCTTTCACCAGATGGTGGCAAGGAAACCTCCAAAGCAATTGCAAAGAATCTGAATATTCCTACTACCACAGTTCAAAGACATCGGAGGAAAATGGAAGATAACTGGTTGACAATGAACTATGACTTTGACTTGAAACATTATGGATGGCGTAGGGTGTTATTTTTTGTTGCAACAGCAAATGGCAAAACTGCCGCTATTGCAAACAATCTTGGCAAATTGAATCACGTTATCTCCGTAGACAAAAGTATAGGTCAATTCATGATTGACCTCCACTTGCTTGCAGTGGTACGAGATAATGGGGAGATTTTGGAATTGATTGAACATATAAAAAGCATGGACGGCGTAAAGGAAGCAATGTGGAGTGAACCGGTACAGACCATGGTGAGAAAGGCGGCAGTGCCGGAGGATGTTATCGATTCGCTCTAACCGAATGTTTCTTTTCTTTGCGCGTTATAGTTGGTGGTTGGTTACTTTTGCATATATATCGTCACCAGTTGTTCAACCAGCGAGGCTGGATTGGCGTTAGCCTCAAACAGACTCTTGTCAGAGGCGGCAGATCATATGATGTTATCACCAGATCGAACCTTTGGTTTCTATCCTCGTTAAGAAAACGGGGTCGGTGGAATACACATTACGAATTGATTGGGAGAAATGTTCTCCCAATCACTTGGTAACTCATTATTAGTTTAATGACGAGGAAGGAGCATATATGGTGTCCAAAGAAGTACTCGAAGAAACAATAGGCGAATGCTTGGGCCTAGAAAGGGCCGCACAAAAAGCTGTAGAAGAGCTTGACTCAAAGGGTTTACTCAACGAAGAAGTGAAGACCAAGGTAATCGGGATGAAGGAAGAAGCAGGAGAACATGAAGAGAAGCTACAAACACTGATCGCAACCGTTGCCGAATCTGAAGGACTAAACTCAGATAGCATTGAAGAACATGCACAAGAAACTGTAGAGAAAACATCAGAGATGATGAAGACGTATCTCGGTGAAGACCCTAACGAACTTGATGCCCTTGAGTTCCTAAGCATTGCTGAAGGTGGAGAGGTAATTCATTACCAGGTGCTTAGCAAGCTTGCAAGCAAGGTAAAGAACAAGAAATTCGCTACAGGTGTAAATGCGATCTTGAGACAGGAAGATAGACATATGCAATTGTGCATAAAACTAGCACAGAAAGCAGCGGCTGCAGAGAAGGAAGACGAGGAATAGAAAGAGAGCAGATCCGTCGGCTTTTTCTTCATGTAAAGAGTCTTTCGCGTAATGAGTTTTGGAAATCTGGTAGATAGAAATTGGTCATAACAAGACGCTCTAGCCAAACTACGTTTCTTTTCAAAGTTGTCAACTACCCTAAGTCAAAGCCGTATTGCTGCTTCCAGCACCCATTTGTATTCTGTTTACGATGATCCTTCTCAATGTCAAATAGTCTTATTGGAAAAAAGACATTGATCCCGTTGCTGATAGTCACAAGTCTGGCTATTGGCACGTCGGCAATGGCGACTCCGCTCGCATTCGCACAACAGCAGCAAGGGCAGTCAACACTCTCTGGCATCATAACAAGCACCCAACTTAATGATGCAGGCGTTTCCCAATGGCTGTCTGCAGGTTCATGGAAACTGGTAACTGACAAGCCAATCTTTGAAGGAAACAACCAGACAAAGCCGACAGTAAAGAGCTTTGACGCCATCATAGATATGGTTTCAATTACAGACGGCACGAAATTCCATACTCATCGCATCTCTGACTTTAAGCAGACCGACGTATTGTACATGGGCAACAATAACACTGTGTTTAACGGCACAATGACTGTAACGACTGAAAATGGACCGACACAGCATGTGGAAGGGTTCCTTCAGTTCCAAAACAACATGATGTCTGTGTGGGTTAACCCTGGAAAGGTAGGAAACCACTTTGGCCCAACGCCTATTCACGGCATGATACTCAGTCCGGAGAAGCTGCAGGAGATACAGAGTATGGAAGCGCAGGAACTACAACAGGGAGGACAACAACAGCAGCAGCAACAACAGACAAGCAATAGCACGATGCCGGGACGGTAGAGTAGCTTTGGATGCCTTTTGGCATCTCCTTTCTTTCTTTTTTTCGCCTAGGAGCCAATCTTCTCATTGAAGTCTTATTCACATAGAAGTTGAATGTCCGCAATTAAAGTACATTTTTTTGAGATTATCGAATACATATGTATATGATCATGCATTCGACTGACATGCAGGTGACATTTGCGAAGAATAGTTCACTTTCTGATGGGAGGAGCTACTGCTGCTACTACTTCTTTCCTGCCAATAACTTGAACAATTTCGCTCCAAATCACATCGCGAACTCCATACATGGCCTTTATATGCTCAAGCATGTCTAGGATTTCTCCATTGCAACTCATGAATGTCTCAATCCTCAAGTCAATCGTTGGTTGCCCTATGCTCCTGCTGGCAGAGATTACTTCTGGGCATTTAAGTAACTTTTTCCCCAATGCCATAGTCATTCCATGCGAAGTAGAGATAAAGAAATCTACTTTGCGTTTCTTTTCATTCGAGACAAATAGTACGGCCTTCTTACTGTTCCTTATACTCACATTTTCAATTAAACGTGGTTCCTAAAATAATTGATCTGTGAAAAATTCAAAAGCTATTACATTATTCGTGCAAATCATTAGTTAACCAGCATCTACGATGAGTATTAATCATTTGTAATGTTTTGTCAATCGTCACTCATCTGTCTGCACATGTACCATCATTCTTCTCTACCTAGATGCAGGTAATAGAGATGGTCTTGATTATTGCCGAACCTCCCAATACCGCTGAAAACAATTCGCTCCAAGTTCCAATGGCTTCGTACACTATCTGATACAAAATAAGTGCGTAATGAGCAGAACAATCCATGGACAAATGCACGGCAAGTCTTCGGTCGGGTTGTTGGATATCTTTAACATGTCCGACTAACACATGTCTAGACCTGCGAATCAATCATCAAATAATTCACATTAAAATCGAATACTGTACCTCAAGAAACACAATAATGTACATGTCTTAGTAAGAAATTTACTGGTCAACTTAATACTTGGACAATTCTGTGCAGCGACATGGTAAATCGAAACGTGATGCTGGGAACCATACTCGCTCTCGGAGTCCTTGTGGCAACAGCGAGTTTTACTGTTTCCCAGATTTCCGCACAACCTAGTGGAAATATGCAGCAAGGGACAGAACAAAAGAAAGGCAACAGCAACAGTACAAGTATGACTATGCAGAGTGGCAGCAGTGACAATGGTGGCACATTGAATCAGAATGACGAAAGGCCATCAGTTCAATACCAATTGAACAAAAAGTACCTTGACTATAAAGATGGTGTGGCAACAGTACGGGTGGGCGGGGGCGGCCATGTGGCGCCGTTAACCATGTTCTTTCCAAATCATGTTGAAATCAAGGTAGGAGAGAAAGTGGCATTTTACAATCCAACAAGAGTCGGCGAACCACACACCGTGACATTCATGTTTGACAACAGTACGTTTGCTGACTTTGCAGCGCCGTTTGTCATCGATAACAGCACGGCCATCAAATCTGCGGTTCCTAATGCAAACGCAGAACCTGTGATCATGCCCGGCCAGAACGGCACTAAAGTAATTGTTGCGTTGAACAACCGCTCGTTCATGCCAAGTGTAATAGACTCGTCAGGAAATGTAACATATCTTCCACCTAACGGCAACTACACAATCACTGGCACAGAAAAGTACGTAAACTCTGGCTGGATATGGCCAAAAGGAATGTCGCCTCCTGGACTGCCGCCAATAGATTCGTTCCAAGTTGCCTTTAGCAAAGCGGGCACGTACAACTACTACTGCCAGGTACATCCTTGGATGACAGGAGACGTTGTTGTCAAGTAGGAGGCACCAACTTTATCCCCTCTTTATTTTTTCAAATCTTTATTCATTGCTGGGGAAAAATCCTTTTCTGCTCTTCTTAATTTGTTCAGCGTCCGAGGATCATTCACATGATCTCAGGGATTCGAACTCGATTATCGGATTGACATCTATAGTCGATTCCAGAAGCCCGTTCTCATGCTCTTGTCGGCCGTGAGATACTCCCTGTTGTTACGCTTTTTGAAACTCTATGATCAGGCCCGTTTTAGCGCCTGCTGCCTCTATAGTACAGCATTCATTCTTTTCTACGGGCAGCGATTCTAATACGGCACCACACAAAGGACAGTGGGAAATATTCTTTGCATTGTCTAGAAGTGATGATATCCAATAACACGAATTGCATAGCAGCAAAGTAGTCTTATGATCTTTAGCCTGCATCATAGGGAACCAAAACCAAGAAGGCGGACATATAAAAATATTCTGTAATTGTCGTATTTTTGCTCTCTCACTGCGAAAGATCGTTCTTGCCTAGTCTGCACACTCTTAAAGCCTCACCTCCATCAGGGACGCTCGGCAAGATAGCCCAACGGCCTGCGTTCTTCACCTTCGGCTTCTACCTCCATTACGGGCCAGTCATCGGACATTGCCTTTAGTCCAAGTTACTGACCGCCTATTCAACATGGCTAAACGGTAAATCTTAGCCAACAGGTATCGCCGTCTCTCTCACTGACCTCCCAATAGTTCAATAAACTGACCGCTTTTGTGAAAGTTACTACAGAACCGCCCAAATTCTGAAAGAAATTCATGTGTAGATGTTTACTTCTCTTTCCCTCCTCCATGTTTCTAGTGGTCAACGAAAAAGAGGCTCAAATCAAGTTTCATGTAGGTTCTTCATGAATGCAACAGTCACAATTATGTTGGATACAAACTGCCGCATACTCGTGTTGACAATCTAGACAGATACATTCATGACATGTCAGTAGTTCCGCTTCCATGATAGAATGCCTCATCTATTTTATTTAACGCGCACGGATAACAGTACGAGGTTGCATCTCTATATGATGTTGTTAGTTCAATCCTCTTGCCCAGAGAGCAGCGGGTCCATACTTAAATAACACGGCTTTCATAATAGACTAAAAACTCGACCCGCACCAGCTCGTTCCTCACTAAGAACCGATGCGGGCCAAGGATTAGACGATTGCGCTGGCCATGTTCCAACGGTTGCTGGCTCATAAAATACAACAAACCGTAAAGCATGGCCGGCTATTCTTTACCTTGCTGACCCGATATTAAGCATAACTCTGCCGGTGTATCTGTTTAAGCCATATTATTTTTCCCTGTAACTTGCTTCCCAAACATCATCCTGAAGCTTGTCGCATGGCACTTGGATCCCTTGGGATCATTACTCGTTTTAGGCATCAGACATCGTTTTGATTTTCGTCTGCAGCTATCCTGTATATCATCACAGTTTTACAGGTAGCAAGAATGGACCGGCCCGGCCTAGTAAGTGCGGGCTTCCTGAAAAGCACCGAAAGAGAGCAGCACTAATCACATGCCAACAGCTTCAGCCCCTATCTCTTGTCTAGAGATTGGCTTTTTCCCAGGCATACATATTGTTTAGTTAATATCAAAAAATGTTTGTACTATCTTGCTGAATTTTTCGGGATATTGGTGCATCCATCCATGCCCTGCACCTTTTATCTGTACAAGAGATGCCAAAGGAATCTTTCAATTATTGTTCATCATTCTCAAATACAACATCATTAAATACAACATGAGCGTTATGTATCTTGATGCTGTAAGAAAAGCAGCATCAGTGAAGTTAACTAGAAACAACTTTTCTGCTGTTTAATGGCAACGATCGGTCGGACAATGCGCTAACTTCAAGACCACGCGAGATGAACAAAAAATGAATAATAGTACGAAGAAAATAGATCAGATAGAGAAGGTAAACAAGAATACCACTCCCCATAGGTTGCGCAATGTGGATTTTTTTATTTCGACCCGAGGAGGCAAGACAATGGCAGTCGCAAGAAAACTGCTCCTTCGCAAGGACGTACGCTCCGCAAGTAGGTCAATCAGCCCAAACAACATCGACTTGAGGGTTGAAACCAGTTTGAAAGGTAACGAGGGGATTTTGAGACTGCTTGAAACAATCAAGGGGATGGAAGGAGTAAGAGAGCCAGTGTGGAAGGAGATCGTACAGGTGATTGAAACAAAGAAAAATGGAGCTATCCGACCGTGAGTGAGTAGGCTGATCATCTGCCATATCGCCTTTTTTCAAGGATAGCAAACCATCCAATACTGCTTTAATATTAGTGAGATGTACTAGAAGCAAGTATAGAGATATTGACAAAATGAACCCTCTCTTCAAAATTAGACAAGCAAATACTGAAAATTCTGCTTTCATCAAATGGCGGCGGGATAACTTCGAAAGAAATAGCAAGAAAGCTAAGCATTCCTGCTACCACAGTTCAAAGGCGCCGAAAACGTCTAGAGAATGAAGTTTTAACGGTGAACTATACCCTCGATCTCAAAAGGTTCGGCTGGCATAAAATCCAATTCTTAGTGGCCACAACAGCCGGTAGGACGACGTCAATTGCAAAGGAAATAGCCAAGATGAGTCATATTGTACATGTTTCAAAAAGCATCGGTCACCATGCTATTGACCTTCACGTGATTGCAGTTGTTAATGATAATACGGAATTGCTGGATGTTATGGAACAGATAAAAAGTGTAGATGGCGTCAAGGATGCAATATGGACAGAACCCGTACAGCCAATATCGTCAAAGATGTCGGTGCCGCCAGACGTTCTTGACAGCCTATAAAAAAACGAGCCGTTCGCTGAGCATGGAAATCCGACGCGAAATGCAAAGACCCTTTCTGATAGAAAAAACGATAAGCAACATCCTCTATGCTCAAGTTATCCCATGGCCAAAGACGCTCTGTTGGTGTTAAATGATCTCTTGAAAAACAACGTTGTCTCTTCAGAGCTGCTCCCCGATATCATCTCCAGGTACTCTGAACTAAAAGCAAGTTTTGACAAAAACCCCTACGGGGAGGCTCTAAAGCAAGTAATGAATAGCGTTGACAGGTCATTCAAGTCCGTTGAGGAAATGGTTCCCTCTTCTCAGATCCTTCTCCTGGGCGTGGCCATAAACCTAGTAAAGATGGAGAAAGCACAACAGTCCCAAAAAATAGACTTCTTTTCCTTTCTACCAAATACCGGCATGAAGAAATGCTCAAAGTGTAACATCCTCAACATACAAAACGCGAGATTCTGCTATTCATGTGGTGAGCAGCTCTAGTTAGCGGAATGCCTATTTCATGATGGCTCGAACATCTGGACAGGTGACTCTGTATGTCAAAGAGTCAATTTCCTTCTCCTCCTAATGCTCTTTTATCTTGTTTCGGACATACTCCATCGCCTTCTCAGCATCCTCCTTTCCTTGTGCTATCAGCCTTTCCATGCTTCGTTCGGAAAGGTCAAAAAATTTGTTTGAAATGCTATCAATGTCTGACTTGCATTCAATCCGAACTATTTCTTCTGCCAAGCCAACCCTACCTCCTATTACGTCCAGATAATTTCTTGTTTTTCCATCGCGGCCGCGGCTTTTGGCTTTACTCTGGAGCAATTGATCATATCTCGATAGGAAATCTCTTCTTTCTTGCTCGTTTTTGATACTGGTTAATGCGCGAGCTTTTACCTCATTTATCATACCAACAAGGTCCGAGATTAGCATTGATGTTTTTTCATCGTATTCAGTCTTGTCAGAAAGTTGTATATCATACAATCGACCCTTTATTCCGTCATAGTCTGTTGGGACCATCTCGCTGGCATTCTCTGCTCTGGGCCATACGCTTACTATAATGACTTCAAGGGCAGGAACTTTAGCTTCAGGATTGCTGTGTCCTATTACCTTGTACCAGTAGTCTCTGTGGGCATGCAGAACCTCCCTAAGGGGAGTGTTGCTAAGGACTCCGCCGTCACAAAGCTCTTCGTCTCCTATTTTTTCAAACCTGTAGAATAGCGGTACAGAGGCGCTTGCGAGAACATGTTCCGGCGTGATACCTTTATCGTAGTGTAAAAGCCGTTTCCTCTGGACATCAGACTCCTCCTCCTTTCTATAGCGCCCAATTTCGGATTGTGTGGAGTAGCTATCGAAAGTAACAGTAGCACCGTCTTGTACATCGGTTGCCACTAGCAATAGTCGCGGATCCTCAATTGTATTTTTGATTGGAAATCCAAGTTTGCCAAGTGTTTCTCTTAGACCGTCATTCTTGGATTGATACCAGATGTTATTTGGCAATGAACCATAGTCAAAGAATCTATTATCCGGCTGGGGTTCCGGTCTTGAGAATATACCAGGGGCGCCTTCCAAAAGAAAATGTTTCGCCGAGAAATACCTCCTTGCAGCTTCACTACTAGCAGCCATCGAGTCACCACGATGCTCTTCATCCCACCACCGTGTTTGAAAGGCAATATCCTTGTCGATGTTAAATGAGCCACCTGTCCAGTATTTGGCAACGCTATCACCCGCCCCCTTCCAAGTTCCGTTATCCCTATAGAAAATAGCCAATAGGGCCGCGTTAATTGCACCGCTTGACGTCCCGGCGATTATGTCAAAAAGTGGTCTTGCCGTTTCATTCTTTAATGCATCAATTTTCGGCAATTCTTCAATCAATACTTGGATAACGCCTGCGTCGTATGCACCCAATGCGCCCCCACCCTGAAGTATTAGGGCCCTTTGTTTATCTGGGATGTTGGAACTGCTCATTTCATGGTCTCGCCAAAGTGCAAGATCGAGAAGAAACTATTAATGACTTTTGACGGCGTTCCATGGTTTTCAATGGTTACCAACGTCAAATTTCTTGTGGACGACCATTCAGGCCCAATCAAGCATCCATTCGATTCCCATTGGCGAGAGGATTTGTCTAGTTTCTGATTGAACTTGCCTGATACAGCTGAAGCGATTCGCTCCGCAACTTGAAGCATATCGCCGTCGTCATCTACCAAAACCCGCTGACGAAGAAGCGCTTTTTGAGGCCAGGCGTGACTCATTTCTCTACTCGTGAAATTTCTTTAGAGGGGGAGGAGTGCCTACGGCAGGTAGACAACCATTCTGTGCAAAATTTTTCAAATTCTTCTTGAGGAGAACTAGACACTCAGCCTCTGTAGGAACAGGTGCCTTGACTTTGAACTCCGAGCAATTAGCAATTTTGTTAATGTAATCTATATTCATCTTTATGATCGGATTGACGACAGAGTCGGCGTATTTGCTCAGCGCAAGTTTGGCAATAGGAAACCAGGGAGAAGGAGTCTTGTTACCAACGACTTTCCATACGGTACTTGTGAAAAACTTTACTAGCATGGCCTCCATGATATCTTGCCCAGCATCATCGATATGCTGAAGCGTTATTTGTCTAATATCCTCAGAGCCAAACTTCTGCGATTTAACACAATCTTTGGCTGTCTGGATCTTGTCCTTCATATCTTGAAATTCGAAGCCGGCTACAGCGAAATCGAAAGACCAGCCAGAGTACTTCCAAACCTCATGGAAAAACTCTGCCCCTGTCCCACTGTATGTTCCTTGAAGTTTCCATATCTCCATTATAACCCCCTCTACGGTGTCTACCGCCTTCTTCACACCCTTACCCGGTATCGGTGAACCAGTTACGGGACCGGGATTCTTGCCCGAATCATCCACAAAGGTAATTTTGGGAGCGGTAGGATGGTCGGCCTGATTCACCACAAATGCCGCATCGGTTAGAGATGAGGAATCTGATCCTGTCAGTTCAACTGGGGTGATGAAATTCCATTTTGAAATCATAGTTCGGTCATCCGGGAATGTCCTTTCATGTTGAAGGTTTAACATGGGAAAGTCAGATTGTTGAATGTCTTCCACATCCTGATCAGTTGGCATATATTTTCCGTGAGGCTTGAAATTGATAGTGATATCCACCTCTAGTTTATCATTTGGAAATACTCTGCCTTGATAGCCTGTTCCATTTACAAATGTGAGCTGCATAGGCCCGATTCCCGGGATTTCGACAATTTCGCCAACCAGTGAATTCTGACCATCATCAGCAGCGGCAGACGCAATGGTTCTTCTGAAGTTCATTATTACTTGACCGCTGCCGGAAATCCCTCCTTGCACATTTGCAAACAAAAGAGCTAGTGAGCAGAATGCAACCAACAAGGTTCTAAGGGTAAAAATTATGATTGACGTCAATCTTTTGGACGCTCTTGAATCCAAATGAGGCTCTCACTATTTAAGTAATGTCTGTGCTCATCTGCCTTCACTTATATTAGATTCCGCATAACATGCAAGAGCAGACTTAATAAAGAGAGACCAGCATGCAAGTTACGCTGGCACCTTTTCAGAAAAGACCGCAGATGTCCATTTTTGCATTCGTGGTAGCATTCTTCTTCTCAACCTTGGTGGCAACCATGCCCCCGGGAATCACAAGAGCCCATGGTGACGGTTCCGCAGCAAATATTTCGACAGATAACGCCTCCGAAACAATCACCCATAATATCGAAAATACTAGATCGACGTCTGTCCCACAGGAAACAATGCTGCACGCAAGGTTGAATGTTACAATGTCCCAACACCTCGCCGAACAGAACGACCCGATTCCGATGGCAATGGGAGAAAGGGTCTTCGGTAATGCCAATATCCCGTTGGACATTATTCTGTGGGGTGCTAGCAGTAATGCTAGCTCGAATCTGATAGCCACCTTAACTAAGGATCCTTCTCACGGTGTCTTGAGTTGGACAGGCTCTGAAAGTGATATGGTTACATATACACCTGACCGGGATTACGTAGGTGAAGATCATTTTAGTTTTAAAGTTAGCAATGGAGAACATATCTCTACACAAGAAGCTACTGTATTCATTTACCTGAACCATACAAATGTTCAAACTGCAAAATTCGCGTCATCTCAACAATTCAGACCCGGGGGACTGGTAAATTTGACAGCAATGGGTCAGTTTGCGAATCCAAGGGTCGCAGAGAGTCGGAATGGAAATGTCTATCTGGTATGGGAGGATGATGGCAATGGAGGCGACATCCTGTTCTCCAAAAGTGAAGACGGCGGAAATTCCTTTAGCAATCCGACAAAGGTGAATACAGACGGCGGAGCTAGCAGTCCACAATTAGTAGCATCTGGAGACAACGTCATAGTGCTTTGGAACAAGCAGCCCAATATGGTTGAATTGGCAACAAGCACAGATGGAGGGAATTCATTTGGCAACCAATTGGTATGGGGTGAAGAATCCAACGACATAGGCGGAGCTCAGCTTTCAGCAATAGGAGAGAATAATGTATTGGTCCTCCTTTACGGACTAACTGATGACAGTCCTCATCCGATATTTCTGGCGAGAAGCAATGATGGAGGACGTTCATTTGGCATTCCTGCGGTAGTTACAAACAATGCAACTATCACTCTTGACAAAATACCCCAAATGGTCACGAGTGAAAATAAGATTGTCTACGTGGCATGGCATACAGGCGACAAAATGCTGTTGACGCGAAGTACCGATGCGGGAATCACTTTTGGCGAGACACCCCACGGACTCTTTAGTCCATGGACTTGTACAGACAGCTTGCGTTTAAGCGCCGAAGCAAACAATGTGTACGCCACTTGTATCATAGAAGCAGAAACAACTGTAGAAGGAGCAACTCCAGGAACTCATGCATATGTACATTATCGAGTCCTCATGTATTCAGGTAGTAGTGACTTTGGGACAACATTCAGTCCCGCGTCGAGTTTGACCGCATCTCAGGACAATCAAATGGGATTCCTTGTTGGACCGGTAACTATTTCATCTGGTGAAACCGACGCCTATATTGGATATAACCAGAATCTGGATAGATCATATCTTATCAGAATTTCTGATAACCAAACCAATTTTCACAAGCCAGTTGTTATAGGAAATAACGCGGCTTCTGAGATTCTCGCGGTTGGAAATCATGGTAGTCAGGTTTACCTTTTAGGAGTCACTCGCTCACCTCACTCCAGTGGCAACGAAGTTCTATACTTTACAAGTAGTCTGGATCAAGAAAACTCTACCTTTGAGACCCCGATAATACTAGATATGAATGACACACATATCATGCCGGAGGATGTCGGCGTGGCTTTGTCTGCAAACGGCTTTGACATTGTATGGGCAAGGGAAGCGGATTTCAACACCATTATTCAATTCACGCGGATTGCGTTCCCTCTAGAATCCGAACAATTAGCCAAAGACCGGCCTTCCACAACGCAAAATAATGAAAATGCGATCCCTCCTCCTTCTGAGGGCGAGGAAGGTGAGTTAACCCTATCCTCACCCGCAGATATACAATCACTAATTGATAATGGCACCCTTCTCTATAACAGCGGGGATTTCGAGGGAGCACTGGGAGAGTATGTGAAAGCGATAAAGATTGATTCGCATAACTTGAAAGCATGGAATGGCGTAGGTGCTTCTCTTATCCATCTTGGAAGGAATGATGAAGCCTTGACAATATACCCTTTAATCCTAAAAAATGACCCTAATTTTGCGGAGGCATGGAATAACATGGCTACTGCTCTGATTAATCTTGGCAGGTATGATGAGGCTCTGCAGGCAGCCAACAAGGCGATTGAAATTCGACCCAACTATGAGGATGCCTGGATTAATGTAGGGACAGCTCTTGACAAGCTTGGAAGGCCCCAAGACGCCTTGCAGGCGGCCAACAGGGCACTAGAGATTGATCCGGATAATGCGGTAGCATGGAACAACAGAGGAGTAGCACTCGATGACCTTGGTCAGCATAAAGAGGCAATCGAGGCATATGACAAGGCGTTGGAGATTGATCCTAGTTTCTCGCTGGCCAAAGAAAATAGGGCTATTTCCGTTGGCAGTCTAAACACTTCAAATTCGAATCGAGGGTAAATTGAAAGCTGATCGATCCCCTAGCGGTTCTTAACCACTGCGTCTAACTTCATTCCATCTTCTATCTTTAGCCTCGTCTCCGGATTTATTGACTCTTTACTGCTTGGAGAACGAAGCTCATATTCTAACGGATCAAGTCCTGCCTTTTCCAATAACTCCACAGGGGTCAGCGAGTCTTCGCGGATTGGAATATCTTTGAAACCTACGGTAAACCATCTATTCTAATGATTCTGAACCTCTTGTTGCTTGACTGTGAGGGAAATTCCTCACACATTAGATACTGTGTGTGAACATTCTTTATCCAATGAACATACTTCCATAATGAACCATTTTTTGATGCAAATTACCATCGAGTCTCAAAGCTCAATTCTAAAGATGCGATGGGAAGTCATAATATAGACCAGATTTTGACATCAAGGGAATTATCTTTTCTTATATGAAAGAGTTACATGGCATTCATTCTTACGGAATGTCCCGTTTGCCGTAGTAGAGACACCCGAGAAGGAATCGAAGGAAAAAAGTGTCCTTCATGCATGAGAGGCATCATGAAGACCGTCAAGATACGATGTCCCGAATGTAACGGCAAAATGCAAAATGGATGGACTAGTGGAAACGGAGATGCAGAAGTTGTTGTTTACTTTTGTATGAAATGTGACGTGGGATTAGTCCAAAATTGCCATTATGCGAATTTCAGGTGAACGAAGGGAAATAAAGTCGCCTACAGAAACAATGGAGAATTTTCGACCTTTCAGCATCAAAGAGGCAGCCTTCTAGAATCTGGATAATAGCACTATAATCTATAATGGCTGTGAATACTTTTGCTAGTTGACTCTAACATTGTCAAAAAAAGGGGAGTGAAGCAGCAAAGGCGGCCGTACGGCCGCTGGTCATCTCATAATTCTCATAGAATGCAATGGCAATCTAGACACTCCTACCCGCTGTATTGGCTAAAGACCTGTAGGGATTTCTTTCAAACTACTTATCATGTCTCTGGCGGGTGGGAGAGAACAATCTACTAGCAAAACCATGAACCGTATAAAATTGTAATTAGTTTATTCTATATACGAAAGTCAGATTAACGCAGACCAGGGAAACGACAATACCGGGTGCGGTTATGTTCGTTAGACAAGTCGCACGTTTCAAACCTCGTCCCCTACTCTTTGCAGTTGCCAAGTTGCAGCTGTAGGGGCAGGTTGTTGACACTAGTAGTACGCCACTTGGCTGAACGGCAAAGAAATGCAGGTTCACACCCCGCCCCCGCTTGAGTCCGTGCATGGATGTGCTGCAGGCGGGGGCGCGTTAGACGTTAACGTCAAGATGCTAGAGCGATTGCTTTACTTCTAGAGATTTGCGATGTTAAACTGCAACATTAACCTGCAACGTTATACGAGAACATTCTAGCACACTTTTCAAAATAGATCGAATAATCATCTACAGCTTTATGAGACGGCGCCATATTTTTTTAGAGAATACTTGAGGTCTCTCAAGTCATCTATAGAACACCCATTTTATGTCGGTGACGGATTAATAAAATGTCCCAATCCTTTCTCCGATGAAAACTAGAAGAAGGCAATTTTCCATACTAGCAGCACCATTAGCTTTAATGGGTTTGTTGCTTGTGGCAAGTATCGCCGTTACGACAAACGCAAGACAACAGCAGGCTTTTGCGCAGAGCCAAGTGACTCTGAATGGAGCCGGAGCAACATTTCCATTTCCGCTGATAGACACTTGGAGGGTACAGTATGCAAAGGAAAACCCTAACGTGGCCTTGAATTATCAATCAATTGGCAGCGGCGGAGGCATAAAGCAGTTTACTGCGATGACGGTAGACTTTGGTGCTTCAGATGCGCCACTGTCTGAAAAACAGAGGTCTGCGCTCAAGGCAACGGCAGTGCACATCCCTGAAACAATTGGCTCCGTAGTTGCAGCGTACAACATTCCCGAAGTCCCACACAAGGGCGTAAAATTGACTGGACCCATTCTGGCAGACATATTCCTAGGCAGGATAAAGAAGTGGGACGACTCTCAGATAAAGCAGATTAACCCCGACCTTCCACTGCCCTCCAGGGACATCAACGTAGTTCACAGGGCTGACGGATCCGGCACCAGCTTTGTTTTCACGAGCTACCTCTCTCTGATAAGTCAGGAATGGAACAGCACGGTCGGTAAAGGAACGGCAGTGCAATGGCCAAAAGGGATTGCAGCTCCGGGCAATGAGGGAGTGGCAAATTCCATAAAGAACACTCCGTATTCCATAGGATATGTTGAACTGGCTTATGCGCTGACGACAAACATGTCCTATGCATCCCTGCAGAACAAGGATGGCAACAATTTCGTAGAGCCAACACTGGAAACTACTAGGAACGCCGTTCAAAACATGACGTCAAACCTGCCAAAGGGCGAAGAATCTTGGGAGTCGGTATCGCTTCTCAACGCGCCGGGTGCGCAGTCCTATCCAATCGCTAGCTTTAGCTACCTACTCTTGTACAAAGACCTGAGCACAAACCCGAACGTCGATGAGCAGAAGGCAAAAGACTTGGTCAAGTTTGTATCATGGGCGATAACAAGTGGGCAAAAGTACGCAGACGCGCTTGGATACGTGCCTCTCCCGCAGACAGTGGTGGACCACAACATGGAAACACTGAAGGAGTTGACGTACAAGGAGACGTCCCTTGCTGACCAGATAGTACAAACTCAGTAGCCTAAAGAGTCATTGCATCCAGAGAGAGAGAGGAAGGGAGGAGAGTGAGAGAGGAATAGTTGAAGGCGCATCTTTGACTCCTCCCGACCTCTACTTTCTCTTGTTTGGATACGTTCATTCCCAGGATGCCTTACTTTTTGTTTTTCTTGCCCTTGCCCTTCTTCTTTTTCTTTAGCTTGACCTGATGAAGAATGGATAAGGTATCTTGTGTTACTTTCTCTATTTGTGATAGCCTTTCCTCGAAGCTCTCCAGCTGCGACTGCATTTTGTCAATGGAATTAAGGCGTTCGTCGATAACTGATAATGTCTGGGCAACACCGGAAAAGTCTGCTTGTTGTGCTTCTATGGCTCGCATAATAGCCGTCGCCGAGTCGGATTTTCCGTTAGAGTTGCTGGTTGACTTCTTCGTAGTCCTCCTCCCTTTGCTCTTGGTCATCTTCTTTGACTTTGATTCTTCGGCCACTGGCGTTTCGTCTTCTGCCTCTTCTTGAGTTTCGAAGCCTGCAGCGTCTTTTACCGTATTCTCCTCAACAGACGTAGAACTTGACATCAGAAGTCTTAGTAATGTACGGAGATAAAGGTCTGACGTTATATTCGTCTATTTTAATGATGTGTAAAACCATCATATATGGACATGAGGTTCATTTAGCGATGAACGGGCAGAATAGTGATTTAGTAGCGCAAAGCGATTTGTATAGAAGTTTGAGTGCCGTCGCAAACATTATGACTGAGCCAAAGTCGGACCAGTTTTGGGCATGTGACAACTGCAAGGCTATTTTTCAAGCATGCTATTTGATAAAATATCATCAAGCTCTTACTAACCATATGGGCATTTTGGCCTTTAGTGTTAATGATTAGCGCTGCTAGGGGAGTAAGTGCAGTACTATCATTATCAAATGATTCTCGTCATCATCTTGTTTGAATGAATATATCTACTACTGCAACTACTTTGGGCAGATTTTTTACCGAGACACAAGAGACACGTTGCAGTTGTCGCGAACTTGACAATGGAAGGCGCTCTTCCGGCTCGTCATTGGCAGGATTGGCACCTTCCCAAGATTATAAGAAACGTTGCCCCTACCGTTGAATATCGACCCAGACAACAGCTAGGGGCAATTTGTGAAGCGTGTGCATCTCTGCATGTAACTTGCTCAAGCACGACTGCATACATGCTTGATATACAAACTTGCCAAACCGATTTTATTTGACTTTCCAACATAGTCTAAACGATCTACGAACATGACACATGTAACTTCCTACCAGGAAGCAGAGTTCTTCACTACGACTATTGCCCGTGGGGAGGTCTTGCTTGAAATTGTGTCTGCCCTGCCAGAGGATTTGGATTACAAACTTGGCTACAGAGCGAAATGAACGCACCTACCTTGGCAACACCATTGTCATTTTATCCAAATTACTTTAGCACAAACTAGTTCTCTAGAAACATGATTCTTCTTTACCTTGTACCGACAGTAGAGGAATAGCTGACTAGTAACCTTTGGCCTTTGTTAGATTGTGTCGCAAGCTCATTAGAGCCGGGTATTCTTCAAACTTAACTCATTAATATGATTTTTCACATTTAGTTCTCTGTGGATAATGATTACTATCTGGTAATGGTAGACTGCGCACAGTGTAAATCGAGCGCTCCAGTCAGGGTTGACAAGGGAAAATTGCGAGAGGAAGCCTTGACTGAGGAATGTCCAACGTGCGGAGTCAAAGGATACCTATCTCTAAAGGAAGAAGAAAAGGAAGTAAAGTAGTCCGCTAAAGAATTTTTATCTTTAGTTATTTTTCTGCTCCAACAACAGCAGAAGAAGAAGATGATGGCGGGGTACTCTCATGCTCATGCGCCAGTTCAGCCGGTTCGTTGAAATGTTGTGGGTGGCGCATGTTCAACCGGATTACAAAGAGCACTCCGGAAACACCGAGTACAAGATTGACAATTGCCCATCCATAACTCTTCTCCATAAAGTTGAATGCTGCAAGTATCAGAGATATGCCTGCAAGGACTCCGATTATGAGAGGCAGATACTTGAATATGGTAAATACGATTTCGAGAATGTGGATTAGCTTTTCCATCCTTTCAAGCTCCTCCAGCGGAATTGCTGCCATCCAGAAGGGTCTACGACTTCGGAGTATTAACGAGTTTACTACTGAATGTTAGTTGCAGTATTCGATTACCATTTTTTAAAGACTCAAAGTTTGAAATTACGACTATATTCAGGAGGAGAAAACACTAATGTACCCACATGATAATGCAAATAGAATAATGTTTACACGAAATCGCATATTGGCAACCACAATCGCGGCAATAGGAATCGTCTCTTTGTTGACCATCTCTATTTCAACCGCCATGTACACGCACAGTGCCGAAGCGCTTGAAAACATCCCTCGCAGAATATCGGGAAGCTGGGTAGAGTCTTCAATCCCGCACAACGCAGAAGGCCATCAATCGCATCAAGTAGTTCACTTTGTATGGCCGCAAGCTGGGCAGGTTTACGACGGCAAAGTGACGTTTACTGCATCAAAAGGCGTAGATATAATAGCAATCCATGACATTTCCAATCAAAAGGCCTCCGGAAATCTGATGGGAATAAAGACATGGAAAATGGAAGGCAAAACGTATGCTGTGACAACTCTAATGTCAAATGTCACATCTGGAACAGTAGACTTTGTTGGCTCTGAACTTCTGGCCCACTCTGCATCTAGTGACCCATACACCGTGGCGTTCTCGATCGATGCCATCACTATGAGAGACAATACGATGCACAACTTTATGGGCAACGTGACAAATGCCGCATAGTAAAAAAAACAACTAGAGATGGGCAGACCCAAGAACCTACATTTTCTTCTTTCTTTTTGTTCTCTGGCACCGTTATTACTCGTCAGGGTTATTGTTATTGTGAATCTTCAGGTGATATACTTGGGCTATGTCCCTAAAAGAAAGTAAGCCTATGATCTTGGATTGTTGATGATGAACTAGGATAATTTCATTGCCGGTAGACATTAGTATGTTAAAAGCATCAATCAGCGAATCAGACTCGGCTATTGTAAGAGCTTCACGGAGATTAACTTCACCCATGGTGGAAATTCCGGCTGCATTTGCTGCTGATACATCATAAAGTGTCGCCACCTTGACCTTCTGCTGTGGCAAAGAATAGGGTTCATCGGCCTGCAAGTCTTCACCATCATCTTCTCCTCCTCCTTTTCCTCCTCCAATAATTATTACATGCTCGATTCTGCCGGCTTCCATCTGTTCTAATACATCGCTGGTCCGAGCAGTATTGCGGACCAATACAATTTGTGAATTCATGGCATCACGAACCTTCAATGTTCGCAATACTGACATGTCATAGTCAAGTTTGTGCGCTGGCGAGTCTTTACGAGAAGTTACCTGGCTCTTGAATATGCTACTGTTTAGGCTTGAAGCGGCATATGCAACCACGGTGGCAATCATCATGGGGGCAAGCAGTCCATAGCCGCTGGTAAGTTCGCTTCCCATTACAATAGTTGCAATTGGAGTCTTGGCAGTGGCACAAAAAAATGCAACCATCCCCACAATGGCCGTTGCAGACACATCAATCCACAAGAAAAGACCAAACAAGTGAAAAAGGCCCCCCAGGAAAGCCCCCAAGAGACCGCCTATGACCATGGTTGGAGCAAATACGCCGGCACTACCACCGGAACCTATGGTCACGGATGTCGCAATTATCTTTAGCACCATAACCCCAAGGATTATCCAAATTGGCAAGAGCAAGGGGCTCCCAAGCATGGCCAGCTGAAGCCACCCGTAACTGCTTCCCAGAACCTGAGGTGCCACTATGGCGATGGCACCTACGGCGCCTCCCCCTATAGCAGGCTTGAGGTAGGCGGGTATCCTTAGGTTCGAAAAGAACCTGTTGACGTAATGAAACAGCCTCACGTATGCCATGCTGATGGCGGCAGAAACCAATCCTATGATTCCATACAAAAGTAAAGATTCTGGATGGCTATACTTGGCTGCGTCTTGAGGCAGAGAAAATATCGGGGCCCAACCGAGAATAAACCCTACAACAGTATATCCCGCTACTGACGCTATGACCGAGGGGACCAGAGCCTTAACTTCAAAATCTTGCCTGTAAAAAACCTCAGTACTAAACAGCGCTGCGCCAAGCGGTATTTTGAATATGCTCCCTATTCCAGCGGCCAGTCCGGCCGCAACTGCAATTCGCCTATCTGACGCATCAAACTTGAAAATCCTTCCCAGTACTGAACTAAAACCTGCTCCAATCTGCGACATTGGACCTTCAAGCCCTCCACTTCCGCCGCTACCAATCGTAATTGATGAGGTGATGGCTGTTATGAAGGGTATTCTCGCCCGGATATCCCCTTGCCTGTTGTGGAATGCATCAATGACAGAGTCGGTGCCGTGCCTCTCTTCTCCTCCTTCTCCTCGAGATTTGGTCTTGTAAAAGATAAGGCCGACTACAAGGCCGCCTATGGCTCCTACAATAGGAAACATCCAAGGCATCTGTAAAAAAAAGAATATTGTCCTCCTCGCTCGATTCCGGGCACAGGTGGAACGAATCCTGCTCCCACGTCCAGAAAGAGAGATGTGAAAAAGGCAGTGAGTATTGAAACGCCTATCGCGCTTGCTCCTGCAATGACTCCGATCAATATTCCAAATATTGACCATTTTTGAAGATAGGAAATATTCAGAAACTTGAAACTAGATTGGAAAGTTGACCATGATAGGATATTTACAATTTTCTTCATCTTTAAAAATCTCTTTTAGCTCGATTCTCATCATCTGAATGGCAGGATATAGATGGATTACTTACTTAGTCGCCTCTAAACCCTTAGGCATATTTAACACATACTATTTGTCATCATCATCATCATTATGTGACGTCCAGTCGCTTGATACTTCGACGCCTACAATAATCGACTCTTGATCACAATTACTACTACTAATAGTAATCCTGTCAAATTCACACATCAATATACTACTATGCACGCACGTGTGTATGTGTATAGGCATTTTGCTCATGCTTCATACTGATATCACATGTAATCAGTACGCCAGCATCACTTGCAGAATAAACGTCCTTGCTAAATGCCAACATCGAGAAAATTTTCTTTGATGACGACGAGATTTCCTATTATGACTCTTGCCGTTGCAATAGCGGCATCGGTGACGTTGACGGGTGTTGGCGGGTATTTTATTCTGCAGCCAGGCAATTCCGAAGTACTTCAGAGTTCTGCGCAGGAAGAAGGAGCAAAGAATGCTTCTTCTTTGCAGGGAGTCGCCTCTCCAAAAACTGTCGAGTACACTCTGGTTGGAGAAGAAACGACGCTTGAGATAGCGTCTGGAGTCAGGGTCAAGGCTTGGACATATAATGGAACAATACCGGGGCCTGTTCTCCGGGCCACCGAAGGAGACAGGGTCATCCTTCACTTCATAAACAAAACTCCAATGTCTCATACGATTCATCTCCACGGCGACCATGACGAAAAGGACGATGGAGTCTTTCAAGTAGTCGAGCCGGGAGGGACATATACGTATGACTTTATTGCAGGCCCTCCGGGAGCTTTGATGTACCACTGCCATGTGATGCCAGTCACGCAGCACATACGCATGGGGCTTTATGGCGCGCTGATAGTCGATCCCAAGGAAGGTCTTTCGCCAGCCAGGGAATATGTGGTGGTGTCAGGCGAATATGACACCAAGGACCAGCTGACAAACAATCCCGAGTACGTCTTCTTTAACGGCTATGCAGACCAGTACTGGGACCATCCCTTGGAAGTAAGGACAAACGAGACTGTCAGGGTATATTATGTAGACATGGGCACGTCGCCGGCATACGGCTTTCACATCCATGGCACCATCTTTGATGCCTACCCATCAGGAATCTGGCAGAATGACCCTATGAAGGTGCAGACATGGGAGGTGGCGGCAGGCAACGGTGCGATATTTGAGGCCAAGTGGCCCTGGGAGGGAAGATACCTATTCCACCTTCATGGCTTGCCAGAAGAAAAAGGTACGATGGCATACTTTAACGTCACAAACGCTCCTGCAGGTGCAGTGGACGGCGTAGACATTGCCAAAACAAAATCAATCAGCATGATTGGATGGCAGGAAGACCTTACCAGAAAGCTGCAAAAGCAAGACCCATCGGGAACACCAAGCATAGTAGCGGAAGAAGCATCAACATCACCAGAGTCCCATCACGCTGGACACGAGATGGGAGCAAAAGATGGCGGCAGCAACAACAGCAAAGAAGATAATAATGGAACAGGCAACGCGACTGTACAGGCCAACACAGTGGTTATGCCCAAGGGCGCCGCAGCTGACAACAACATGAGCTTTGAACCTGCCAGCACTACCGTAAATGCAGGAACCACAGTAACTTGGAAGAATGATGACAACACGTTCCACGTAGTTGCCAGCAAGACAGAAGGCGTATTTACATCAGAGCTTATCTCCCCAAAGAAGACATTTGAGCACACATTCGCAGAACAAGGGACGTACGACTACTACTGTTCCCTGCACCCATGGATGACAGGAAAGGTGAACGTGAAGTAAGGAAGGAGAGAAGAAAGAGGAGAGGCTAAGTCCTCTCTCCAATTTCCCGTTCCCTTTTTTTATGCTATCTTGACTTTCCGCTGTCATCCATAATAAACAACTCCAACTAGCCGCTACAGAGACATTCAATTCCATTCATTTGCGCATGATTGCTCTGTATTCACAAGTATTATCATCTCGTTCAGAGTCTTGCAATGATTGTGACGACAACGACACCACTATCATCATCAAAAGATGCAAAAGCTACCATTACTTCATCATCAAAAAGGAACGACAAAGAAGCCACTCGCAGCAATAACAAGGAAAATAACAATAGTAATAATAATAGCAACAATAAGTATTCTGCAAGACGCCAGCCAGAGCAGAAGAAGGGATGGCAACAAAAACAGCAGCAGAAAATCTCGCCAGCCAGCAAAAGCAGGCCGCTATTGCTGCGCATTCCGTTCAACCTGCTGGAATCTCTGAGAGAAGAAGCCGCCAAGGATGACATAAGCGTCAACTCGTTCATAATCACTGTCTTGAGAAAGTACACTTCATGGGGACGCTTTCAAGAAAGACTAGGATTCATGCCCCTGCACAAGAGCATGATCTTGACCATGCTTGAGAGACTAACTTCAGAAGAAATTGAAGAGATAGGCAGGATGCAAAAGGATCAGACCATAAGGGATTTCTTGCTATTTGAGTCCGGCTATAATCTAACGAGCTTTATGAAATGGATTGAGCTGAGGTGCAAAGTTTTAGGGTTTGAGTTGCTGGTCAAGCAGGAAGCCAACCCTGAACCCTCGGTCTTTGTCATGATTCATCACAACATGGGACAGAATTGGTCGCTATATTACAAGGGCATGTTTTCCGCCGTCTTGCAGGAACTATTGCCGCAGGATGGAAAAAGCTACGACCAGATAATTTTCAATACTACCAAGGCGTCGTTTGCCATGCGCCTCGTAGGAGTAGAGATGAATATGCAAGAAACTACTAGTGGGGATTGACGCAATAATACTACTACAACAACAAAAGAATCACAGTCATTCGTAGTACGTGTGTATATGCGTATAGGAGAAGCAATAATCGCCTGTCGCTCAGGTGCGTCTCAATAGTTCACAACTGGAATTGATTTGAAGGAGTGCGTATGTTCGGCCCTGTCCCAAAGGCCTTGCTCTCCGTTAGGACAGAGCCAGGCAAACTGAATTACCCAACGGTCAAGCGCATCATTGGTGCTATAAGCGTCGCGTTTACAAGGAATTGCATATGCAATCTAGTGATTATACGCAAAATAGATAGACAGACACGACATAGCTGTAGAAGATTCTGTTTACGGCGCGACAGACGCGTAAACCAGAATTGAACGCCAGCGATTATAGAAAGTCATTTAAGTAATTTCATAGATTTCTAACTTCTATAGGAAGGTCTCTGCTGTTTTCCGATATGACGGACGGAGCAAGACTATATGATAATAGTGCGCAGAAGAACAATAATACTTCGAGCCGTCATCACAGCGAGGTATCGGGCCAGCTAGAGAGAAAAAATATACACACACGAACATGAATCTAGTAGCAAACCAACTGATTGGAATTCCGGGAACCATAAACGTGTTCGGGACCGAAGTCGAGGCGTACAGGATAATACTTACCATAGTCATCATCGCCGTAGGAGTCGGTGTTGCGTACTTTGCCAAGGCTTTCACTTCAAAGTACATCGGTACGAGGCTTCCGCCAGAGACCCGCAAGGGCGTTGGGCGCATGGTCTACTATGGGATAATCGCAATAGCCCTACTGTCCGCGCTTGGCATGTCAAAGCTTGACCTGTCGGGCATCTTTTTGGCCGGCGGGATAGCCGGTATTGTAATAGGTTTTGCGACCCAGTCCCTGTTTTCAAACCTGATCTCGGGAATCTTTCTGTACATAGACAAGCCCATGAAGATTGGCGACCCGGTGCTTGTCACAGGCAAGCTGCCAGACATTGCCGCGGTGGTAATTGAGGTCACCGCGCTTTCGACGCGCTTTAGGATGTTTGACGGCACGTACGTCAGGCTGCCAAACACAGAGGTATTCTCCTCAGAGATACGCAACTTTTCTGGCGCCGCTGCAAGAAGAGTGGAAATTCAGATAAGAATTGCCCTTGACGAAGACCCCGCCCGGGCCATAAAAATAATAAAAAATACCATCTCTTCCATGCCGCTTGTCCTCATCGAACCTACGCCCGATGTGTACGTGGACAGCATCGGCGAATCGGCAGTCAACATCAACGCCTGGTGCTGGGCGCCTTTCACAGAATGGTTTCCGGTAAAGAAAGAGTTGGTTGAACGACTAAAACTTGCTCTGCACAGAAACGGCATAGAGATACCACTGCCGCAAAGAGAGGTGCATCTACGAGACGACAAGGTATTTGCAGGCGTTCGTACGGCCACTGACGACGACGATGGCGACGAAGTGGGAGCAGCAACAAAGAGGAAAAAGAGTGGGTGAGAAGTGTGTGTGTTGGTCTCTTAATTATTACATGTTGGAATAAGAAGATAATGATAATAATACACCCGCCTGTTTGTTGCAAGTCGGCGTCTAAACAGCCCGCCGGGGATGGAGCGTGGGGAGTATGAACGGATTCCCCGGCAGAGCCAGTGAAATGACCGGTTGGCTAACTAGATCTCTCTCGACACGAAATAAAAGAGTCTAGTGTACGTTGCAACTATTTGCAGGCGTCGAATCGCTAACATTCTATTCTTTGCAGTACCTGCATTCCGTCTTGTGGCTTTCAATCTCTCGATTTGCAGACCACCATTTCACAGAGAAGAGGATAGTGTTGTCCCTTTTTCGGTAGGCTTCTGTCGCTACTCTACATTCTTGCATATCCATATCATGTACATATCATTTTAATGACTTTACACTATCTTGGCTCCCTCTCTCATATGCAAGGATAAAAGTCAACAGTTGACCAGTCCAGAATCCCTCTCGAATAATCGAGGGCCCCGCCGTGTGAGCACTATCTGCGTGATGTAGGAAAGGTCGGCGGGGCCCCTCCGCCCATGCTTTAGAGGGTGTGTATTTGTGTGTGTTATGACTATCCCTGCATGTTAAAACAGTAAAGTGTACAGAGCAAACAGATGCAAAGCTATTAGAAGATTCGAATAGTCCAATATGTATGTGCGTAATCAAATGTATTTGGAAGATACCGAGGCAGAGATCAGCTCGATAGATGTCAGACTACTTTCGGTAATTGTTACCATCAGTAGCGACAACTGGTAGTGATTATCGGGGCACCCAATCTCATTTCACCAATAGGAAACTTTAACGAGGCGAGCGTTAATGACAATGTGGAATTATGAACCTCTGGGTTGTTTACCTGACGACGCCTTATAGCAAAGCGATTGAAATCTTTGGTGTATTTGATTCTAAAGACAAAGCTGAAAGAGCTAGGGCAAATGCAAGCAGCAGGGGCCATTGGGACGCCAAGATAATAGAGAGACAGCTTAACTCGGAGATACTGAAATAACATACCTCAAGATTACTGTTTGTGGTTACTACTGGTAGCCAACATTGGTAGCGATGAATTCGTGGAATTAGATGGCTCCGCCGGATGTGATAAACCCCAGCGCGAGGGAGTAATGTCCGGCGGAGCCTGCCCGTGTTTGAGAGTAAGGGATGATTAGTATACTAACATAAAACCATCAGGTACACAGAGCAAACAGATGCAAAATGCGGAAATCCTGGCGCATCTCCGTCGACAAGAGGTGGCAACCACTTACGGACACAGAGCGGAGATGAGCCCCGATCTCTTCTTCGTCCCATGGCACCACTGGTTAAAAATCGAGTTAAATTTTGCGGAATCAGATTTTTCATAACTCCTTAAAATTATTCACTTGAAACTATTACTAAAATCCCTCATAATTGCGTGCCAACATACATGTATGCCCCGTCGGGTTTTCTGTGGCTTTTCCCGGCGGGGCCCGCAGGTCGGGGTCAATTTGACACTTGCTTGGCAAAGCATCCTAGGGAATTTTGCGAGTCATAATGCGTGAACGATTCAGAGAGAGAGTCACTTACGTAATAAAAGATGAAAGTTTAGCTGCATAACTAAAGAATATTGCTTCGGTGGCTCGTCATGGGTGCGTATGAGCTAGCTGTAGCGCTTATCCAAGGCAGTTTTTTCTTCTAAGCCGTGCTCTGTACTTCGGTGATTGAATCGCATGAAAGGCCAATCTTTTGGTGATGCTTCTGAATGGCCTCCTTATCTGGCGCATCTAGAACACAGAAAGCCTTGTCCTCGGCCTTGTTAAAGTATATGTTCTTGTTCGTCACGCCGTACTCATCCTTCGGGGCTTTCATAGCCTGTCTTAATTGCTCTTCCGTTACATTGCCCATCTTGTGAGAGTCCAGAAAGGTTGGCATGTAGTAAAGTTCTACAAATGAGATTTTTAAAGGGTTTCCTGAGCGGCTGATCAATCCTGCTTTTCAACAACTCCTAATCCCAAATGCACAGATAGTTTATCTTCTGTCCTGCTCCTTTGTTTATCCAATTCGAGTATTAATATAAGAAAAAAAGAAGGGAAGAAAAGTCAGATGCCGTATGTATGGCACCTTCTTTTCTCTGTCCTAAATCGCTTTATGACCTTTCAGAGCCGGGACCTGCATCTGGTGCCTTCAAACTCGGTGCACTGCTATTATCATCGTCCGCAGCAGTACTATTCACTATTGGATTTGTTCTTGGAAATGCCGTGTCCTTAATGTCCGCCGTGCATCCAAATCCGCCTGTCCATCCTTCGCTGTTGAACTTGGTTGTGTTTCCATTATCAGCTTTACAGAACACCGTAGTATCCACTGGAACATTTGCAACGCCAAAGTAGCTGATGTTTCCGTAAATGTGGTATCCGTAAATTCCTGGCTGCATCACCTGTCTTGCCACATAGTGCCCGGGATCTCCAAACACTGCTGTGATTGTGACGTTCTTTACAACTTGGTCTGCATCTTCAACTGTTGTGGCGTTGTTAAACGACTGCATATCTTTGAAGTAATACTTGTCAGCTTTGAGTGAAGCGTTGGTTAGCGGAAGCGTTGTTGCCGCATCGCTTAGCATTACCTCCAAATTGTGCACGCCATCATGTATGCCGGGTTCTGCTCCGTACGTGGGCTCGCTGGTATGTCCTACGACCATAGTAACAGATTTTTCTTCTGTGCCGCCGCCAATGTTTTCGCTGTTGTTGACTGCCAACTCTGTATGCGCGTGTGCAAAGGCCTGCTGTTGATTCAAGAAAAGTGGCAATGCCGCCGCGGTGAGTATTAACGCGGCCATTGTTGTCGCTGTAAAGATAGCGTTTTTCTTGTTACTCATGTTTATTGTGCCCCCTCCTGCTCCTTGTGCACGAATCCAAGTCCGTCATTGTCTGCGTTGTCATCATTGAGATCGAATACGGGATTGCCGTTTGTCAGGTTGCCAGGCAGCTGAGTTGTTGTATAGGGCGCGTCCGCTATGTTCCCTAGAACCCTCTGAACATTGATGTCAACCATGTCTCCTCCACCAAAGTCAATTGTCTGATTAGAGTAGTTCACCAGTGCGATATCCGTGACCCTTGGAGCACCTCCATTGAGTGGGTCGGGAATGTGTGCGTGGAAGACACAGTTATTGCTGTTTGGTCCTGACGCATGAGAGATGTAGTACAAAGGTACCTTGTCTACGAATGTTCCATGTGCACTTTCGTCGATGTGGCCCGCAATTACGGTTACAGTTGGTACGTGTGTTTCCGGATCGCATGGTGACCTTATGAGCAGATGACCTGCGACAAAGTTTGGACTTGCATCGTACACTGGTAGAACTCCGCCAGCAGGGAGTGAAAGACCATCCAGCCTGACATGCGTATTGTCAGGGATGTTGTTTCCACTTACGCCTGCTTCAAAACTATGGCTGGCAAAAACAGTTCCACCATATCCATTGCTGTAGGCGAACATGCCAATCGCCGCCATTGCTAACCCCAAGGCGACAGCCGACAGTCGTCTTTTGCTTTTCGTCATTGTTAGATGCCTCTTCGAAAATTGCATCAAGGCAACAGAGAGAAGACGAGAGGAAAAAAGGGATTGGTACATTCCCCGGATGAACTAGCGTGTGCTTAGCGGTTCTCTTTCTCTACTGGTGATAACTAAGAGATCTCGAGCAGCGGTAATTTGTACAAGACATTCTTTTTAGTATCGCTCGTCAACGACGGGCACATCAAAGTCACGTACAGGCCATGTAATTCAGAATTAGGACAGAGAGGAGTAGTTGTGGGAGCTCTGCCGAGGCAGCAACCGCCGGATATCATGGAGCCGCAGCAAAAAAATCAGATGACTTGTTAGGCGGGATTCTTATTGTAGTCACCGTTATCAGCCTGGTTGAAATAATTGTAGAATAGGTCGTCTTCCTTCTTTCTTAGAGAAGTTAATTCATGCAATAGGGAGCCAATGATAAAGACATACGATAACGCAAAAATGATGTCCCACATGGCTTCATTCGCGAGCGCCTCTATATTCTTTAGCGCCGTATATCCAAAACCAGTATCTCCAATTCCAAGCAAAAGCATGCCAATGGACATCATAATCCATGAGAAGTACTGGCCTTTATTCCCCCTTGATTCATACAAGATGATCATTGACGGAATAAGAAGCAACCCGTCAAGGATAGGATACGCAACGCTAAGGGCTAAAGTCGCCAACTCTTCTAGAGTCATAGATGTGACCGAAAAGGACTCGTGCACCAAGTCAAGGATAAAGATGTTAACTATGCTGGCCACTATTGAAACGGATATTGTGCTTATGACAAGCACATTTCTCTTGTTTGCGCTGACCAGTCGTCGGACTATACGTAACAGAAAATAGCCGACAAAAAAATATCCAGAAAGATAAAACAAGTCTGCTGCTGACGGAAACGGAACCTCAACTTGCAAGACTTGGACATAATAGGCCCATGTTATTTCTGCCGCGCACCATAATCCAAGGCCAATCATCAACATTACGAAGGTCTTGCGATATGAAGGGAACGCAAAATTGTGCGAAATAAACAGAGCGAGAGCAAACGCGCCGGCAGAAGTCACCACCAGGGTATCATTCTGGAATAAGACCTGTGTTTCTCCCTGCGCCGAAGTAATTAGCAAAACAATTGCAATTGAGAATCCGATAACAAGCAATAGATGCCTTGCCCAAGGCACTCTAAGTGGAGCAGCCAGCAACTTTGCAACCGCAAGATCAGGGAGCATTGATATCTCCGGGCGTGTAATATTTCCTAGTAAGGAACAACTATAAATTAATATCTTATAAGCAAGCATATACCATACCTGTTCTAACCTTTAGAAAAAGTAGGAAAAATGTCCTCTAAATACCCAAGAAAGAGCGAAAATAGCGAAGAAGATGATGATCGTGCTAGGGAAAAGAGAGAAGAAAGGTCCGTAGCGGTAAGGACATTAGAGGACAACAAAGCTTCGCATAATCGCCGTTTTCATCTTCCTCTTTTGGAACCATTCCGCTCCCTAGAGAAGGAGAAAGTAGGTACAGCCGTGGTGATATCCATAATCATAGCGTCCTATGTCCTGTTTTTTCTATTTCAGATTACGAGTGAATTTGCAACACTTGGAGAAGTTTTTTCCTCAAGTAGAGAAGAGCAATTTGCAACTGTACAAAATCTTGCCAAGATTACTAGCCTAAAATTCAATACCATAGAAGGCATCATGGGTCGCATTGATAGCAGTACTACGGGCAGCAGGATTTTGGCGCTTCCATCGTCACCATCAGCGACTGGAACAACACCGCGGCTGACGACTACCCTCTCAGATTTGGACAACAATGAGGAAATTAGGAATGAGCTTTTCAATTCTGTAGAAAATGGATTGGCGATGGCATTAGGAACAATGGACGGAGATAGCAGCAACAAAAATAATAACAACAACGGCAGCCTAGGTATCAATGGCCCCGTTGAAATAACAATTGTTGACAGGGAAAATAAGGTTGTAGAAAGCAAAGTTGCTAATATTGATGGCGATGAAGGTAACAACCGAGGCGGCCCCACCAAAAATACAAATGAGCCATTGTTCAAAGCCGGCGGAACTCTAGAATACAGCTGGGCAAAGGACGTTCAGAAATTTCACATGCCAAAGTTCTCTGGTTCTTTTGAGGCAGCAGATATCAAGGATAATGCAGAGGCAACAACTCCAGAAACGGGAGGTGTAGTTGATAACAGTACTAACGACGAAAACAATGATCAAAACAAAGGGGGATCCAAAGTGATATCATTTGCGCAGCCGCTTTTTGATGCAGGCAATGACAGCAGCTACGCTGGAATGTTAGTGCTGACACTACCGGCAAGGTACCTGACAGAAGATTATGATTCTGTAATCAATTCTGCCTCCAAAGAAGTTGCTTTGCTAGACAGCAATCAGCTAACGTATGTAATGACCACAACAACGTCAACAACCAATAATAGTAATAGCGATAGCGATAGAAGCAACATTGACACTGGCCATCTGCATCCTAATGGCGCTTCATTTGGAGATGACATCAAAGAGATTCAGAGCGGCGATGATCCAAAGTCAGTGATAGCAAGCGACAGATTCAAGGCTTCGGGGGGAGACGTAGTCTTCAAGAATGCAGACGGGGAATTTCTGATAAGCGGCTTTCCGGTTTATTACTATGGCAAGCCACAATACATGTTGATATTTGAGTCGGCCACTTCCGATTTTTACGCCAAGGTGGAACCGATACTCTTTCAGGGTAGAATCCAGATGTTTTCAATCCTCACGGCTACTGCCGTTCTTACGGTCATCATAGCCTCGTTTATCAGTCACAACATCAATTTGGACAGGCAGGTGAGGGAAAAGACCAAAGAGATCACCAAATCAAATGAGACCATTGTGGCGCAAAAGCAGCAGCTTGAGAAGGCAAATGAAGAGCTGAGACATCTAGATGCTTTGAAAACGCAATTCATTGGTATAGCATCGCACGAACTAAAGAACCCAATTCAACCCATCATTCTGTACGCGGAGATGGCAAAATATGGTGATGTAGAGAAGGACGAAGCCATCGATGTGATACTTAGACAGGCGCAGAGACTAAGGCAACTTTCTGCAGACATTCTTGAGGTAAGCAGAATTGATTCTAACAATCTAGTTTTGAATAAACAAAAGGTAAGAATTGGAAGCTTGATCCGGGAGATAGTGAGGCCCTACCAAGTGACAAATATAGAAAAGAACGGAACAGTAGCAACCGAATCTGTTGCTGCCAAGGTTCCCAATAATAATAATGACACGACAGCACAAATGCCAAACATCGTTATCAATATCGATGAAGATACTGAAATGAGTATTGATGCTCTCCGTATCTCTCAGGTGATGAACAACATTATTCAAAATGCAATAAAGTTTACAATGGGGGGAGGTACGGTAACCATACGTAAAAGCACAGTCACTCCTGCCTTGACGCCTTCGATCTTAGGTGATGCGAGTTTCAGGGATAAGGCAGCGGGTGCCACGGTTTCTCAATCACCATCCTCATCGGCGGCGTCATTGCCATCGCGATCATTCGTAGAAATTGTAATTAGTGATACCGGGCCGGGCATTCCAAGGGAAATAATGCCCAAATTGTTTGGAAAGTTTGTCACAAAGGATGTCAATAGCTTGAACAAGCACGGAACAGGACTAGGTCTGTACATTAGCAAGGCCATTGTCGAGGCGCATGGCGGACAAATCTCGGCTTACAATAATAGTAATAAGGATAATGACGGCCAGGAGCAACATCGGGGTGCTTCATTCAGAATATTGCTTCCGCTATAACTCCACATATTAGCGATGTAAGCCGCTTTTGAAGGTCCTTACTCCCCTGTATAGAGGTGGAACGTCATAGATTGGATTCCAATCTTTCCCGGCCCAGTAAATCTATTCAGGAAAATATTGGTGCCGCCAAGCAGACCTGTCTTAATGCCAAGTTTTACCGTATCCATTTTAACGGAGGCCTGCTTGTAAAGAAATGCGCCAGGCTCAACATCTATCTGCTCGCCAGTCGCAAGCTCCCTCTCCAAGACATTGCCATAACCATGAAGTGCCAAAAGTCCGGGTCCTTTGAAGGAGTCGATGAAAAAACCGGTGCCGCCAAACACCAAGTTGGAGATACCTTTTACTCTGAAAAACGAATATTCTACATCATTAGTAGCAAAGAGAAACTGATGCTCTCTTACATGCAACTCCTCCCCTGCAGATAGTTCTAGGAACACAAGTTGTCCGGCCGCGTCCCGAGAAAACGAGATTCGGCCATCGCCTTGAGCCTGTGTAACGACAACAGGGAGTCCTGCCAGCATGCGTTTCCCTATCCCCTTCAAGATCCGTGCTGTAATGTCAACAGTGGGCTCCCGCCACAACAGAATGTGATGCTCGAAGAATATTGGTTTGGATGACGATGTCATGTTCACTGTCGCGACGGGCACCAATTCTCCTTCTATGGTCATCTCCATTCCATCAAAAGTCAGCTCATGTTTTGTTTCAATTAACTTCAAGAATAACTACCGATAAGCCAATTGTAGTGGTCACTTAAGAAGATTCAACAATATGTTTTCCCAAAATTCCTTCCTCGGAATATACTAAAGAAACTTGTCTTGATGAACTATCTCTGTACGGCGTCAGTTGCAAGCTGACCTATTTCTGGTCAGTTATTTTGGTGTATTTTTTTTGAGTACAAAACTGCAGATATTCCAGTTATTGCGGCTCTAAAAATATGAATCGCCTCGCTGAGCACAAAAATCCGATGCGAAATGCAAAGACCCTTTCGGATAGAAAAAACGATAAGCAACATCCTCTATGCTCAAGTTATCCCATAGCCAAAGACGCTCTGTTGGTGTTAAATGATCTCTTGAAAAACAACGTTGTCTCTTCAGAGCTGCTCCCCGATATCATCTCCAGGTACTCTGAACTAAAAGCAAGTTTTGACAAAAAACTCTCTACGGGGAGGCTCTAAAGCAAGTAATGAATAGCGTTGACAGAAACACCATCAGCAACGACATCCGACTGCAATATCGCGATTTGGCAAGGAGTTTCTTAACATGAACTGCGATGAGTACTCTGCCAAGCAGATTGCGAGGCTGGAGGCGCAGAGGGGGGGGGGGGAGAGGCTGCTTACATACTTGGCAAAAACAGAAAGCGTGGAGCAAAAGCTGAGCATTGAGCGATTAATTGAGGATATCGACTTCAGGCTGGCTTCAAAGGTTGGCAGGTTCAACCGCGATTTTTCCGTGTTTGAAGACGCGGTCCGTCAGGAAATGAACAAGGTTCCGGAAAAGAAAGGGCTCGGATGGAGGTTTACAAACCTTTTTGAACTCGTTGACATTTCCATCAGCTCCCGCAGGAAGCTGGATATAACCTAATGGGCGAAGTGTTCTGAGAATATCTACGCGACGTGCAAAAGGTGCAATAGCAACGGTACAATCAACTCTAACACGATGACCGACTACTTTACCCAAGCGCAAGGTTCTTTCTATATGCCTGGCACAACTACTACTACTACAGTTGCAGGGCAACCTAAACAAGTTGGAACAACAGTAATTCTTGTGCGCAATTATGCGAGAGCAGGAGGCAACGGAGATGGGAAAAATCGATAAGAGGATCAGTTTAGGAAACACAAGGAGTAATTATTGCTGCGCTTCCTTGCCATCAAAAGCATAAACGAACCAGATAGTTGTTCAGAAAACTATGATGAGCTGAGAATCATAGAAATCTTCTTAAGATCCCTTCGCAATCCCAATAAAAAAGCCGACCGTCATGCGAATACTCGTAGTTGAGGACGAACCAAACATCCTGCTTCTATACAAGAGGCTATTGCAAGATGAAGGCCACGATGTCACCGCTACTACTGATGGTGAAGAATGCCTGCAGCAATACTTGCTCTCGTTGCAGGAAAAAAGGGGCTATGATGTTATAATTCTTGATTATCGCATTCCTAAAATGGATGGACGCGAAGTGGCCCTCAAAATCTTGCAGCATGAACCTACCCAAAATATCGTCATAGTGACGGCATACGTAAAAGAGCTCATCGAATCCTCCTTCGAAATAGAAAGATCCGTGACAATTTTGCAAAAACCTTTTGAGCTTGCAGACTTGACTGGCCTGCTTGGCCGGTTCGCAGAGAAGAAAAAGAAGGCATCAAATTCCTCTGCAAGCGGCAGATACTAAATGAAGGGCCAGCGGCTTTAAGTAAAAAATGTGACCGTCGATTAATCTGGTTATAGCTAACTTTTATAGTTGCTTGTTCACCGGTTCTATATAACGAATTGAAGGTTTTGATAGCCGAGGATGAGAAAAACATCCTTTTAATGTATAAAATCTTTCTTGAGGGAGAGGGCTTTGACGTTATTACAACGCGGGATGGGATAGAGTGCCTAGAACAGTATCGACTAGCCAACCAGAATAATGAGGCCTTTGATATCGTGATTCTTGATTATAGAATGCCAAGAATGGATGGCAGGGCAGCGGCTTTGGAAATCCTTGCAATCAACCCCCATCAAATTATTCTTATGATAACAGCGTATGGCAGAGGCGTAGGCGATTATACTGGATTGGATAAAGTTGAGGTCATGCAAAAGCCATTTGAATTGGAAAATCTTGGTGACGTACTTCGTTCTCTCCTTCAGTCCGAAAAGGATGTGAAGAAAGCAGTCACAGAGTAAGAGCGAATCTTGGAAATGCGAATGCAGGAAACGCCCAAAATGATGACGCGCAAGAGCCAAAAAGAAGAAGGCGCGACAAATGATGAGCATGAGGGCGACCCAGACTGAGTGATCAGCGCGATATCAATACCAATCAATAATGCAGAGTATTGTAAATGAAAATCTCAAATATAACAGAGATTAAGAAGTTGTAGTTCTGTAAAATGCAAAAGAGGGCGTTTCTTGATTTGTCTTGCCAAGAGCATGAGAAAGCGTTACGCAAAAGCGCCAGATAGTTCTTTGATAAAAACGCTAACTTGATTGAAATAAACAAGGCCATATTATCCGGTACACTTGTCGCAACATTGAGGCAGAGGGCGGCAACAGAGGGATTGCGATCGAATGACAAGTACATCACAGGTCTCTACGATATGTGTATTGAGGCTTGGAGAGATGGGTACCAGCATAGGTTCCTATCAGCGAGTGGATAGCGAGCCCCTCCGAAGCGTATTGGAGGATAGCAAGAGCAATCGTTCGATATGAGAGAGCACGATATACATAGATTACAGTATATTTTTATATGTCTGCCTTCTTGCCTTTAGTTCCCTATGATGCAGGCTAAAGATCGTAAAACTACCTTGCTATTGTGCAATTCATGCTATTGGATATCATCACTCTTGGACAGCGCAAAGAGGATTCCTAACTGTCCTTTATGTAACATGACATTGGAATCGCTGCCCGTTGAAAATAATGAATGCTGTACTATAGAGGCAGCAGGCACTAAAACAGGCCTGATCATAGAGTTTCAAAGAGCGTAACAGTTGAGCTTTTCTCACGGGAAACGGGCAGTGAAGGGTAGTCTCTAGTAGTTTTGTTTGAATATATTTGTCCTTCCAACAATGACGACTGTCCCAATAACACTTGCCAATGCGAGAACCGCAGATGTGGGAAACTCTGGATTTACCTGAATTGGAATCTGGATAGATTCCCCAGAGCCGTTGATGTCGCTTAGAACTATGCTGTAAGCACCTTGTTGCGCAAACTGATATCTGAATATCCTAGTTGTCTCGCTTGCATTTTCACCCGTCCTCTTTGCTTCTGTTTCTCCGTCGATGGTGAAGTTGTACAACGCGGACGGTAGCCATTTGTGATTGGAATCATAGATAGACACGTAAAAGCTGTTGTTCTGTCCCGGCTCAGCTGGAGACCAAGTAACCTCTGCCAAGTACGATCCGCCGCTGCTTGTTCCCTTAAGTTTTAGCGATATGCCTTGTGGCGCGGCAGGACCACTCTGGCTATCAGAGCCAGATTGGCCAAGAGCAATGCTACAGAGGTTTGGAAAAAGAACGAATACGGCGATGGCGGAAATAATGATCAAGACTGATATTTTACTCAGCATCAAGAATCTAATAAGCATCTTTCATAAATACATTATAGAAGAGCAGTTAGTGGCCTTCACAGGTAGCCATGGCTAGCCAGTAGTAAGGGTCCCTCAGGGTCCCTAGTTCATCAAGAGGGGTACCCTATCGGGCATACTTTTTGGCATAACTTTATTTTGATTCTTTGTCTTGGCGCGCAGCTTTGCCTTGTACTTCAGATTTCTCGGCTTTGTCCTAAGCCTGTACCCGCAGCATGGGCACCACAACCCATCCCACTTCATAAATAATTCACAGATCTGGCAGCGCTTCTGTCCTGTTGCATATCTTCCCGCACCGACTGGCTTTTGAGCTTTGTGACGGATGCATATTCCTTTGCAAGTCAAACTACTGCAATCCCCTCATGACAGGTAAGGGCATGATTGATAAACAAATTGGTAGCAGCATAGGATGATAATTCTATACCTGCGATTTGTTGGCTCTGGCATTGGGAGAGAGCAGCACCGGCAGGGAGCAAATATTGTTTCTCACTTCAGAAGCCATTTATTTAGAACTCATAGGGACATTAAGGCTATGATGACGTTCTAAGTTCTGACTACCCAGAGAATATTTACCTTGATTTTCTTGCAAATATCTCTCGTAAGAAAAAAGAAGCGAGCACATCTACCCGCGCTCCCTCTGCACGCCTCTGAGAGAAGCCTATCTTCATGGGAGCGCGGGTGGCATGTCAAGCTATTGCAGTCAAGCAAAAAGGCAGACGAGATTGCCGTGTTATGGCGAGCTTAGCTACGAGACGTTGCACCAAGTCAGAGAGGCAGCTCCGGGATACTTCCTTATCTCACCATTAGGAAGCGGGCCGCCAAAGTCATCATTATGCCATGTCCCGCAGTCGATAAGGTGCATCATTTCATGCTGCACCGTGCTTATCAGTCCTTCATTTTCTAACACTACTGCGAAGCCCTTGTCGATTGCCGCCGCGCCTTGTGCTTTCCAGACATCCGAACTTCCGCCATACATCATAGAGGCTACCATTCTAAAGTCCCGGACCTGCGTTGGCTTGACCACGAACACAAAGACACCGGTCGGGTTGTCTTTTCGAAGCTGTGGCAAAAGTGAGGTATAGGCACCAAGCAGGTCTTTCGTATGTGGTGCCGCCACAAGCTTGACATTTTGGTTTTTTATGAGAGGTGCAAACTCAGTTGGAAGGTCTGTAAATGACCTATCATACAGACGCTGCCACTTTGCTACCTCTTTATCAGAGTACCCTAGAAAGATGACAAGTCGGTCCCTTTGACCTGTGGCGCCGTACGCCGATACAGGCGTAGTGAGATTGGCAGTTAGGGTTATTGAAATTATCGTTGCCATCAAAGTTATTGTAGAAAGAAACGTGGCCTCTGCCTTTCTTCTGAGGCCGCTCTTTGGCACATAGTTTTCTTTTATTATTTTGTTGAGTCCTTGGCAGAGACCGGAAAGCTGACTTGTAGTAGCATAACTGATGGCGTCGGTATTTACACCTAGGGCTCCTAGCTCAGATAGGAGAGCCTCTCTGGCATTAGACGAGTTACCAGTTTTGGAATTATTCGACTGCCAATTCATCGCCATCAGTTGGTTCTTCATAACAACCCTTGTATCCTAGTAGATTTAAATCTATCTATAAATCTATATTTAAATCTCTGCCTACGTTGACAGTAGTTAAAACTTACTGTTGCTGCAAGCGGGAATATTTCTCAATCACACCGTCGTCGCAGGTAATGACCGATCGGAGCTGGAACCATTTGAGGAATCACTTTTCGATTATCCCGTTTTAAAAAAGCGGACGGTTCAGACGATGGCCAGGTTGAAAATAAAAAGGAGAGGAGGTAATCTCCAGCGCATCTGTGATTACTTCATCAGCTCGTCAAAGTGCTCCAATAGCCACACCATCTGTCCCTGAGTCAGGTCTGATGTTTTCAGATCCTTTAGCTCAAATGACTTCAATAGGTCCATGAAGTTAAAGCCAAGTGGCCCGTTAATTGCTTGATAGAGAGTAAGTCCGGACGTGCTCTCTGGAACCTGTGTGAAATCCATGTTCTCCGTTCGTTCTGCAAATTTTATAGCGACATCCCAGTTGTGGTGGGAACTACCTGTCTGAGGTTGCTCGTTGTTGCCATTTCCATTATCGGACGAACCGTTGCCATCACTATTTTGTTCTTCTGTTTGGTCTACCATGCATGTATTGTTCTCTAGATGATAGCCCTCGTCGCAGGTGATGGTGTTCGATGGATCCTCCTCATCATGATCAAGGACACACGAATTGTTATCTACATGATATCCTTCATCACAGGTAAGCACTGGCGGCTCTATGACATCGGGAACGCATATTTCGGCCTCAAGGTGATATCCTTCATCACAACTCGTCGTCGGCAGCGGTGGGTCAACTATAACTTCGTTAACGGTGATGTTTACGGTTGCATCTGGCGAGTCGTTTCCACCCTTGTGTGTGTGGAAGGTAAACGAGTCTGTACCAAAGTAGTCTGCATCGGGCGTATACATCATGTTAGGAGCCGTTCCTGTCAGTGTTCCGTGTGTTGGACTCGTTGCGATTTCATAGGTGAAGCCATTTGGCCCAGAGCCTGTCAGAGTAATTTCCACAGACGAATTCTCGTCGATTACTACGCTTTGACTATCGGCAGAAAGGTTTCCGTTGCC